>JBJKRD010000233.1:0-2815 GCA_046704925.1 Opitutaceae bacterium
TGACCGTGCGCCTTCGCCCTCACGGGCTACGGCTCGGCAAGCCAGCTTCGCCCATCAACCCCCAAAACCCTGTTCCCGCATTCGGCCGGCGAAGGCTGCCGCGCCGGAGCTTCCAGCGAAGGCGGGCCGCTTTCCAGGACAAACGTCATGACGGGCTTTCACTTCGTCTACATTCTCGAGTCGCTTAGCGGGTTGGGTGGATTCTACGTCGGCCTCACCGACGATCTGGCCAGCCGCTTGAAGAAGCACAACGCCGGCGAGGTTCCTCACACCGCCAACGCAGGCCCTGGCAAATAAAGACTGCGATCGCCTTTCGCGACCGGGAGCGAGCCGCCCTGTTCGAACGCTACTTGAAATCGTCCTCCGGCCGCGCGTTCGCGAAAAAACGGCTGTGATGCAATCCCCGGCCCTGGCGCCAGGAAATCGGGCGCGGCCACCGGTCAGGAGGCGCTCGACCGCGCCGCCTTTTCTGAAAACAGTTCCTCCCAGCAGTGGCCGCGATCTGTCACGCCGCAGCCGCGGGCGAAATCCGATTGACCGCGTGTTAACACGCCCCGCGCCTTCAAATCTGAGCTTCCAAGCAGTGGGCAGCCAGCCGCCAACTCCGCCCTCTTGTCAAGAGTCAAGCCATGATTCCGTCCGCCCTATTCGCCGGATCGTGCCGCCGCGCCTGCGGGCTCATCACGGGCCCAGACGTGACGCCGGTAGGTCGGTCCGCTTTTGCTCGTCCCTGATGCGCCCATTCAATTCCGCAACAAAATCCTCATAGGCCCGAACACCGCGCCTCGGCTTGAAAATCTCCAGCAATACGGTTCCGGATAGATCTCTGAAAATCGTCACCTCGATCGGACGCCAACCCCTCACTGCGTACCACACCATTCCGGCGGTAACCACGACCCCAAACAACATTGCCACTTCGATCGGAATAGAATTATCGTGGCGAAGCCATATTATAGCTGCCCACACCAGGAGTGTGCTTACCACTGGGACCACCGATAGCGTATAAAGACGCCGCTCGATGCGCTCAAAGCTCGGAGACAAATCCATCAGACTGAATGCGAGATCCTTCTTGAGCCCAAATGCCCGGACATGCACCTCAATCTGTTTATCGCTCAACACCAGCGTCTCGCCGCCCTTGAAGTTGGGGTCTTGATGGAAGGTAAGCCTTTTCGCGGTTTGGATTGCCATTCTCACGGGACGGGCGGCGGAGGTGCAGATGCAGACGCAGCCTTAGCCAAATTTGCGGCGGTTTCTGACGCGCGCCGCATCCGGGGTCATGGCTTGAAGGCGCCGCATCCGGGGTCATGGCTTGAATGTTGACAGGCCAGCTTGGAAGAAGCGGCTGATGCTGGAGGGCTCGCGCACCCGACACGACGGTCGGAGGGCGAATTTATGGAAGGTCCTTTCTTCCTCATTTCGCAACGGAGTAAGGGGTAGCCCGCATAAAATCATTGTCGTCTCCAACATTCAAGCCGGTCAGTCGGGCCCGCTGGATGCCTGAATCGTTGGCCTGTGACGCCGACCGCCGATCTCCGAAGGCGGGGTTCGGCTGGGCGCGCCGAAGCCATGGCGAAGGCGGGCGACCCCGCCCTCCAGAGAACCGGCCCAAAATCGGTCGCACCGGTCGGCCGAAGGCCTGCGCGAAGGCCGAAGCGACCTTCCAACCGCACGAGTCCGCCCAAGACGGACATTCGCCCACCGGGCCGGAACCGTTACTTCACCGCGGCGGCTGCCTTGACCAGCTCCACAAACGAGCGCGCCTCCAGCGAGGCGCCCCCGATCAGGCCGCCATCGATATCCGTCTGCGCCAGCAGGTCGGGGGCATTGGCGGGCTTCATCGAGCCACCGTAAAGGATCCGGATCCGCTGCGCGATCGCCTCGCCGAAGAGCTTGGTGAGCAGCCCGCGGATGAAGGCGTGCGCTTCCTGCGCCTGCTCTGTCGTCGCCACCTTGCCCGTGCCGATGGCCCAGACCGGTTCGTAGGCGATCACCACGCTCGTGGACTGCTCCTTGGTGACCCCTTCCAAGTCCTGCTCCACCTGGGCCTGGATCACCGCCAGGGTCTCGCCGGCCTCCCGCTGCTGCAGGGTCTCCCCCACACAAAGGATCGGCTTCAGTTCGCTTTTCAGCGCGGCCAGCACTTTCAGGTTGATGAAGGCGTCGGTCTCCTTGAAGTAGGTCCGGCGCTCGCTGTGGCCCAGGATCACGTAGCTGGCGAACAGCGACCGCAGCATGGCGGCGGAAACCTCCCCCGTGTAGGCCCCGGCGGGCTCGGGATGCATGTTCTGGGCGCCCAGCTTGACCGCCGAGCCCTCCAGCACGTGCGCCACGCTTTCCAGCGCCGTGAACGGCGGGCAGACCAGGACGTCGACGTCGTGCTCCTTGCCGACCTCGGCGACGATTTCCTGGGTCAGCTGGACGGCGTCGCCGGACGTCTTGTTCATCTTCCAATTGCCGGCGATGAGCTTCTTGCGCGGCACCATGGGAGGCGTCGATGAGGAGGTGGAGGTCATGCTTGAAAAATCAGAACCGGGCGCCGGCTCCGGGTCCAGCCCCTTCGCCGCGACCGGTCGGACACCATCCGAGAATTGCGGGCGGTGCGCAAGCCCGCTTCCCGGCGCGCCGCGTAAAATCCCGGCGTCGGCCGGACGGCCCGCGGACGTTCAGCCGGCCGCCAGGGCCGCCACCCCCGGCAGCACCTTGCCCTCCAGATACTCGAGGCTGGCGCCGCCGCCGGTGGAGCAGTGCGTCACCTTGGCGACCACTTTGAATTTCTTCGCGGCGGTCGGGGTGTCGCCGCCGCCCACGACTGTGA
>JBJKRD010000234.1:0-4861 GCA_046704925.1 Opitutaceae bacterium
AAAACACCGCCCTGCGTTTGACAGGGTCCATGGGTAACCATTAGGTGACGGATGATTCGTAACCTCCCGGTTACCCAATTACCCGGCCCGGCGTTCGGCGCCCTGGCTGATCCCACCCGGCGCAGAATCCTGGATCTGCTGCGCGGCGGCACCTGGCCTGCGGGACAGATCGCCCGCGCCTTTCCCCTCACCCGCCCGGCGATCTCCAAGCACCTGCGCCTCCTGCGCCGGGCCCGGCTCGTCGTGGAGCGCCGCGTCGGCCGTCACCGTGTCTATCAGCTCACCGCCGATCCGTTGCGGGAGGTCGATGCCTGGCTTGCCCCCTACCGGCAGTTCTGGGCCGCCAGCCTCGCCGACCTCAAAGCCTTTGTCGAATCCGGCTCCCCCAGCGCTCCGTCTGCGCCCGCGCCCCGGGCAAAATCAACCCGTACCAAGAGAGCACGATGAATGCCCCCGATCCCGTCGAAATTGTCGCCGAAATCCACATCGCGGCGCCTCCCGAGCGCGTCTTTCAGGCCCTCGTCGATCCCGCGCAGGTGCCCTGCTGGTGGGGCCAGACGGGCATCTACCGCTGCCAGCAGTTCGCCGCCGACCTCCGGGTGGGCGGAAAGTGGCGCAGCGCCGGGGTCACTGGCGACGGAAGCCCGTTCGAGGTGACGGGGGAGATCCTGGCCGTCGATCCGCCGCGCCTGCTGGCCTACACCTGGATCTCGAGCTGGACCGGCACGGTCAAGACGGAGGTCCGCTGGGAGCTCGCGCCGGAGAGGCAGGGCACGCGCGTCCGCCTCCGCCACGGCGGCTTCGGCGGCCGGCAGGACCTCGCCCGGAATTACCGCGGCTGGCCGCGGATGCTGGGCTGGCTGCAGGTCTACCTGGAGCACGGCCAGACTGTCGACACGCGCCCGGGCGCCTGATCAAGGCACGACGCCCAACTCCCAACCTCCAACGCTCAATCTTCAACGCACAATCACGGAATGTGGCAAGCGTCCCGACCGCCACGCCCCCCTCTCTGTTACCTCCGTTTCCTCCTGTGAAAACCAACCGCTGACGACCGGGAGCCAAATGCGATTGCCGCGCCGGCCGCGCCGGGTTCAATGGACGCGTGCACCGGCTCAGGTTGCAGGCCTTGATGGCAGGGACGATCCTCACGCTGGCCCAGTCGGCGTTCGCCGGCGCGCCGCTACCCGTCCAGCTCAGCGGCGCCGACCCGCGCTGGCACGTGGTCGACGTCGACAAGCGGACCGATTCGGGCCTCACGGTCGCGGCGGTCGCCGTCCACGTCGGCGCCCCCGACCGCCTGGTCTTCGTCACCGCGCCCGCCGCTCCGGGCGAAAACCTCGACGCCTTCGCGCGTCGCATCTCCGCGGCTTTCACCGGCTATGCGTGCGTCCGCCCGCACGCTTCCGGCGCCCGGCGGGCGGGCTTCGCCGGTCGGCTGCTGCGCTGTGAGCTGGCCAACCCCCAGAACACGCTGGACTGTGAGCTGTTCGTCTTTGCCGACGCCGGCTGCCGCTGGGGGATCCTATACAGCAAGTCGAAGGATGCACCGGAAACGGCCGCCGCGGCCTTTGCGCTTTTGCTTAAGTACGTCCCGCCGCCGACCGGTTCCGTTGCGCTCCGGCCCGTCCGCATCCGCGGCAACCCGCTGACGAATTTCCCGTTCAGCTTGCAGATCCGCTGGTCGGAAACCAGCGATCGCATCACCGCGATCACGGTCACCTCGGTGCCGGAGAATTCGGAGTCGGCGCGGGCCGGGATCCGGGCGGGCGACACGATCGTCGCCATCGACGGCCGGAAGGTGGAGGACTTCCCGGCCGGCGTCGGCCAGCACGACGAACTCGGACGCATCTTCGTGAACCGCCATCCCGGTGATGCCGTGTCGCTCGAGATCCGGACGCCCGGCGCGACAAAAACGTTTCAAGTCACGCTGCACGCCGGCGCCTACGAACGGTCCGATTTTCTCTCCGGCTTCTTCGGTCGTTGAGGGCGGAGATCAAAAGGCAGAGGCCGGAGGCCGGACATCCAACTTCCAACCCTCAACATCTTCATCAACCACTGATGGACACTCATGGCCACTGCTCAAAAGGCATTCCAAGCAACATGCGCGCGCTCCTCACGGGTGCCCATCAGTGGTGCCCCCACCTCCGCGGCTTCCTGTGAAAATGAGCCGGCGTGTGGCGGCGGGCTCCACTAGTCCGCCAGCAAACGCACCGGGCCCAGCAGGCCCGAGGCCGGCTTGGGCGGCTCGGGCTGCGGAATCGGCCCGCCGGCGGGCGGGCCAAGGGGACCCGTGCCGTATTCAAGGCTGCCAGGCACGCCGGTGGGCGGGAACGACTTCGGCTCCGCGTGCGGGCGCCGGCGGAAGAACCCGCCGAACATCCGGCGGCCGGTGGCCGGCATCTGCACCTGCACCTCCAGGACATTCGCGCCGGGCTTGAGTGCTGACGTCACGTCCCAGCGGTAAGGCGGCCACGGGCGCGTGCCGATCACCTGGCCGTTGAGCGACACGCGGGCGACCTCGTGTACCATTCCGAGGTCGAGATATACGTGGTGCGCCGGCCAGACCGTCGGGACCGTGAACTCCCGCCGATACTCCGCGACGCCGCCAAAATCCTTCACTCCGAGTTCCTCCCAGGTCTTGAGCGGTGTGGTGACCTGCTTTTCCCCCAGCTTCAGCGCCCAGCCGCCATCCAGCGCGACCAGGACCTTGGCGGCCGGCCCCGGCCCGTCCGGCGCAGTGACGCCCGCAACCGCTGGCCCAAGCACGAGGATCCGCGCCTCGTGCGGGAGGAGAGTCAACGGCACCGAGGCATGGCCCATGGCTGAGGACAGGTCATATTCCCAGTGAATCTGTCCCATGGTGGCGTCCCACCACTGCACCGGGCCGTCGCCGGCGAGCGTCACGGTGCGCGTCAGGGTTTCCTCGCCCTCGTTGAAGAGGAAGTAAACGGCGCCGTCCGCCAGGCGCCGGTGGATGACCTTGAGCGCCGGAGCCGGCGCGTCGAGCTTCACGTCGGGCGGCGGCAGCGCCGCGAGCACCCGTGCGGTGATGTGCGGATCGGGCTCGATGAGCGTGGCAAAATCCAAGTCGGGCTTGGCGGCGACCGGATGGAGGAACGTTCGGGCGACGATCTCGGTCGGCGGGCGGCCGACAAAGATCACCTTGCCGCCGCCGCCGGCCAAGGCGCGGAGGGTGGCCAGCACCCGTTGGTTGATCACCGTCGAAGTCGGGACGATCACCGCATGGTAGACCTGCCCGCTGAGGTTCCGCAGCCCGCCGTCCGCCACGGTGTCGAGCGAGGCCAGCGAATCGAGGTCGATGTCGTCGAAGTCGATCTGGTGATCCATCAGCTCGGTCGTGAGGCGGACGGTGACCTCGTTGGACTCCTGGTCGCCGAGCCACATGCTGTCGGTGGGATGGTAGAGCGCGACCTGGGCCGCGGGCCGGCCGATGGCGAGCAGGTAGCCGGCGCGACTCACGTACCACGCCATGGAGGCGGCGGGGTTGAGCAACGGCGGGGTCGCTTCGCCCGGCGGCGGAAGGTCGAGGCCGCGGATCTGCAGAAAATTGATGCCGCGCACGAGTTGGTAATCGGCGACATATTTGCCCGCCTGGCCCAGGCCGCCACCCTCCTCCGTCCAGACTTGCGGCCGGCCGAAAAGGTGCGCCGCCGAGCCGGCGAGTTTCGGAAAGTCGGCGACGATCCCCGGCCCGATCTGGTCGAGGTTGTCGACGCCGGGCACCTGCACGTAGCGCATGTCACGCCAGAAGCTGCCTTCGTTGCGTACCAAGTCCTCGCCATAGTCGAGCTGGAGCATGGTCTCCTCGTGGTTGAGGTGGACCATGTACTCCATGCCGTGGGCCGCGCACCAATCGGCCTGCGGCTTGAAAAAGTTGTCGCGGAACAGGCCGCTCCAGTCGTCCCAGTAATCGGCCTTGGCGCGCCACTCGTCCGCGGTGAACTCCGGCGCGAAGAAACGCGGGACATAGGGCGCGAGGTCGTAGCCCTTCTCCTTCTTGAAGATCGCGAGCAACTTCGGGGTCCACGGCATGAAGCCGGTGTAGTCGGGCTCGTCGCCGCGGAAGCCGAGGATGGTCTTGCCGAACTCGTCGCCCACGAGCCGCGCATAGCGGTCGTGGATGACCTTCAGGTAGGTGCGGGTGGCGTCGGCGTCGAGGTAGTCGATGAGCGAGTAGCGGCTGTCCTTGTCGTTCGTCCCGTCCGCCCGGTTGGTGTAGCGGGTCGGGGAACTGCGGTAGACGTGACGCACGAAGACGACCTCCGAGAGCCCGGGATCGGGCGCGGTCCAGTCCAGGCGGCCGTCGGCGGGGATCGGCAACACCTGGCAGGCGCGGGTCGCCCGGTTGTAGGCCAGGATGCCGAGCGTGTCGGGCGGCACGGGGAGCTTCAGCGTCTGCCCGGCGGCGACGGAGTAGCGCCCGTCGGCGACGATGCCCTGCATGCCGAGCCGCGGATAGTCGCGGCTGATGATGCCGCCGGCGAAGCCGCTCGGGTAGCCGCCGTCGTCTTCGATCCACACCCTGATCCCGTGGGCCTTGCACTGCTCGACGGCGTACTTGACCAAGTCCATGTACGCCGGGCTGAGGTACGGTGGGCGCAGGCCGCGCGAATTGTTGAGCATGTAGACGCCCACGCCGTTGGCCGCGAGGCGCTCGATGTCGGTCCGGATGCGCTCCCTGGTCATCTGCCCGCCCCAGAAAGCCCAGTGGATCACGCGGTAGGGCGCCGGCGGGGTGGCGAATTCCGCCGAGGCCTGCGCGACGGTCGGCATCGTGATTTCCTGCCACGGCTGGGCCGCATTGAGCAGGATCGGCAGGCCCAGCGAAACAACATAGTAC
>JBJKRD010000235.1:0-4259 GCA_046704925.1 Opitutaceae bacterium
AGTCGGCCACGCACGCGGGCGCCCGCGAGGTGCTCACCATCGAGGAACCGATGGCCGCCGCGATCGGCGTCGGCCTGCCCGTTGACGAGCCCGCGGCCAACATGATCGTCGACATCGGCGGCGGCACCACCGAGATCGCCATCATTTCCCTCGCCGGCGTCGTGTTCTCCAAATCGATCCGGGTGGCGGGCGATGAACTCGACAACGCCATCATCAACTACATGAAGCGGGCCTACAACCTCCTGATCGGCGAACGCACCGCCGAGGAGATCAAGATCCGCATCGGCTCGGTCTATCCACTTGAGGAGGAGGTCTCCATGGAGGTCAAGGGCCGCGACTCCGTGGCCGGCCTGCCCAAGACCATTCACATCACTTCGCAGGAAATCCGCGAGGCCCTCGCCGACACCATCGGCGCCATCGTGGACGCCGTGCGCAATGCGCTGGAGCGCTGCCCGCCCGAGCTTTCGGCCGACCTCGTCGATCGCGGTTTCGTCATGGCCGGCGGCGGTTCGCTCATCCGCAACATCGACCGACTGCTCAGCGAGCGCACCGGCCTGCCGGTCACCATCGCCGACGATCCGCTCAGCGCCGTGGCCAACGGCACCGGCGTGGTGATCAGCGACCTGAATTTCCTGCTGCCGCATTTCACCAGCGAGGCGAAGGGTTGACCGGCGGGCGGAGCCGGCGGCGGGGCACGCGGCGAGCGGGCGGCGACGATTCGCCGCTTGCGCCGGCGGCAGAAAAAGCGGATCGATTCGGGTGTCCGCCGGACTAACGTTTTCCGCCGCCCGTGCCCTCCCAACGCTTTGACCAGGCCAAACCCTTCGTCGCCCTCGGCATCGTCTTCCTCGGCTGGATGCTGATTCCGGTGGGGGTGAAGTCCGTCCTGCGCGTCACCTTTTTCGAGCTGCAGGCGCCGATCCAGGCGAGCACCGCCTACGCCCGCGATCTGCAGGAATACTGGGCGGAGCGACTGCACTCGAAAAACGCCCTGATCGAGGCCGGGCGTGAAATGCGGCGGGTGTATGCGAGCTACGAATTCCAGGCCCAGCAGACCGAGGCCCTGCAGGCCGAAGTCGCCCGGCTGGAAAAGCTCCTGCGGATGCCGTCCGACGCCCATTACCGCTTCGAACCCGCCCGCGTCGCCCGGCGGGACTTCTCCGGCTGGTGGCAGCAGTTGGTGATTCGCAAGGGGGCCAACTTCGGGATCCCGGTCGGCGCGCCGGTGGTCTACAGCGGCGGCGTGGTCGGCCGGGTGCGCGAAGTCCACGCCTACACCTCGGTCGTCGATCTCGTGACCAGTCCCCGCCTGCGCCTGGCCGCCAATTTCGAGGGCGACAGCCGCCCGGTCAGCTATCAGGGCGGCGACAACCCTCCCCTGATCGCGCCGAAGGGCACCGTGGAGTTCGTCCCGCCGGACCTGTTCGCCTCCCCGACGACGCCGAAGCGGCTGGTCACCTCCGGCCTCGGCGGGATCTTCCCGTCGGGCCTGACGATCGGCTACGTGACCAAGCTGACGGCGAGCACCGACGGCTTGTTCAAAAACGGCGAAGTGTCGCTGGATCCCCGCCTTGCGGAGCTCACCGAGGTGACGGTGCTGGTGCCGTTGAACGCCGACTGAACCGCCTCGCGTCCTCCTCTCTTCTTCGCAACACCGTGTCCCTGTATCGCCGCTGGCTGATCCCCTTCGCCACCATGATGCTGCTCTGGTGGCTGGTGGCGCAGGTTAACCACTATCTCGCGCCGTACGGCGTTTACCTCTTCGTGGGCGGCCTGCTGGTGACCTACGGCGCCCTGTACCTCAGCCTGCGCCACGGGCTGACGGCGTCGCTCCTCGCCGGGCTGGCGATCGACGCGGTTGAGCCCGTGCCGTTCGGCACGCACCTGCTGCTCTTTGCCACCGTGCATGTGGCCCTTTACCACCTTCGCAGCCGCGTGGCACGCGACGAGACCATCATCCGGGTGGTCACGGCCCTCTTCGCCAACCTGGCCCTTTTCCTCGGCCTCTCCCTCGTCACCCTCCCGTATCAGTCCGGGGCCGAGACCTTCTGGCTCCGCCTCTTCTCCGATCTGTGCTGGTCCCAGCTGTTCGTCGCCGCGATCGCCCCCTGGTTCTTCGCGTTCCAACGGCGCGCCCTGGAGCTCGGCCGGGTCGACATGGCCGAGGAGACGCGCCGTCCGTTCTAGGCCGGAGGAGACCGCATGCCGAATTTCCCGCCCATTCCACCGTTCCGCCCGGCCCCCGCATCCCGTCCCGCCGCCCGGCGGATCCCGCCCGCCGTGCCGTGAGCATCATTGAATCCCACAAGCCGCTACGCCCCCGCCTGCTGGTCCTCCATTTTCTGATCGGCGGGATGGTGCTCGTCCTCACGGCGGGCCTGGCTTACCGGCAGCTCTTCCGTTCCGGCGATTACGGCGAACGGGAACGTCTGCAGAACCAGCGGCGGGTGATCATGCCCGGACCGCGGGGCAACATCTATGACCGATTCGGCCGTCTGCTGGTGGGCAACCGCGCGCGTTTTGGCGTCACCCTGTACCTCGACGAGCTGCGCCGCCAGTTTCGCACCGAATACATCGAGGTCGTCCGGAAATACCGCGAAAGCGAGGAGGAAGGGGCGATCACGCGGGGAGACCGGCCGACCCCGTACCAATTGGAACAGATCGCCCGCGCCCAGGTGGTCCAGCGCTACCTCAACCAGGTCAATCACATCCTCGGCCGCCAGGAAAAGGTCGATGTCCGCGAACTCAACCGCCACTTCCAACAGCAACTCCTGCTGCCGTACATCCTGATCGACGACCTGACCCCCGCGGAGTACGCCCGCCTCATCGAGCAACTGCCGGTGGATTCGCCGCTGCAGGTCTACACCTCGAGCACGCGGTACTACCCGTACGGCGCCGCGGCCGCCCAGACCCTCGGATACGTCGGCACCAGTGACGAGGTCGATCTCGAAAACATGCCCGGGGAGGACCTGAAGACCTACGCCTTCAAGGGCACGGCCGGGCGCAACGGTCTGGAGCTCCAATTCGACTCCCGGCTGCACGGCATCGCCGGCGCCACCGTCTACCGGGTCGACCCGGCCGGCTTCCGGGTCAACCCGCCGCTGAAGCGGCTGATGCCGGTGCAGGGGCAGAACCTCGACACCAGCCTCGACATCGATCTCGAACTCGCCGCCGGGCAGGCGATGGGGCAGGACGAGGACCTCAAGGGCGCCGTCGTGGCGCTCGATGTCCGCACCGGCGAGGTGCTGGCGTTGGTCAGCAAGCCCGACTACGACCTGAACAACTTCGCCCCGCGGATCGACGCCGCCACCTGGCAGGATGTCCTCAAACGCGGCGCCCTGCTCAACCGCGCCGTCAGCGGCCTCTATCCGCCGGGATCGACGTTCAAGCTCGTCACGTCCGTCGCCGGCCTGCTCAGCGGCGCCATCAACGCGCAGACCTCGACGGCGGACTGCGAAGGCACGATGCGCATCGGTGGACGGACCTTCTATTGCGACCGGAGCGCCAGCGGGTACGCCCAGCACGGCGTGATCGGCTTCACCGAGGCGATCGCGAAGAGCTGCGACATCTTCTTTTACACCTACGGACTGAAGATGGGGCCCACCGTGATCGCCGACACCGCGCGCCGTTTTCATCTCGACCGGCCCACCGGGATCAACCTGCCGTTTGAGACGGATCACATGACGATTCCCGACCCGGCGTGGAAAAAACGGGTCACGGGCGAGGCATGGTTTGCCGGCGACACCGCCAACATGGCCATCGGGCAGGGATTCGTGACGGTCACGCCGTTGGAGATGGCCTGCTTTGTCGCCTCCCTGGCCCGCGGGGAGACCCTGACCACGCCCACGCTGCTGCACGTGCCCGACCGGCCCACCGAGCACACCCCGTCCATCGGCCTAACGCCGACCCAATACGGAGCCCTCGTCGCCGGCATGGAGGGCGCCACCACCCACGGCACCGCCGCGTTTTTGACCACCCTGCCGGCCCTGCAGATCCCCGGCCTGCGCGTTGCCGGCAAGACCGGCACGGCCCAGGTGCGAACCAAGGAGGGAACCATCAACATCGCCTGGTTCGTCTGTTTTGCGCCCCTCGACCATCCGCAGATCGCCATGGCGGTGGCGCTCGAGGGGGGCAAGCCGGGCGCCTTCTACGGCGGCCGGGAGGCCGTGCCGGTCGCCGCCGCCGTGCTGAAGGCGTGGTACGAGAAATATCACGGCGCGGCGGCGCCCGCGCCGGGCGCCTGACCCGCCGTGCCGCGC
>JBJKRD010000236.1:0-2894 GCA_046704925.1 Opitutaceae bacterium
GAGATCAGAAGTCGGAGGTCAGGAGTCAGCTGCAGGCACCAGCGCGACGTGCCTTCCGGATTCTGATCCCTGACTGCCGGCCTCTGAATTCTCCCCATCTGGCCCCCGGAGCCGGATCCAACCACCCGATCAACCTTCTCTCTTGATTCATGACCCCGGAAACCTGGACCGCCGTTGACCGCTACGCCGCCGAACTCCTCGTGCCGTCCGATCCCGCGCTGGACGCCGCCCTCCGGGCCAGCGAAGCCGCCGGCCTGCCGTCAATCCAAGTGTCGCCCACCCAGGGCAAGCTGCTGCACCTGCTGGCCCGGCTGGCCGGGGCGCGCACGATCCTCGAGATCGGGACCCTCGGCGGTTACAGCACCATCTGGCTCGCGCGGGCGCTGCCGGCCGACGGACGGTTGCTGACGCTGGAGATCGACCCGAAGCACGCCGAGGTGGCCAACGCCAACCTGGCGCGGGCCGGTTTGGCGGAACGGGTCGATCTGCTGCCCGGGTCCGCCCACGACACCCTGCCCCGGCTCGTCGCGGAACGGCGCGGTCCGTTCGATCTGGTCTTCATCGATGCCGACAAGGCGAGCCTGGCCGACTACTTCCGGTGGGCGCTCCAGCTCTCCCGCCCCGGCACGCTCATCGTCACGGACAACGTCGTCCGCAAGGGTGCGGTGGTCGACGCGGCCAGTTCCGACCCCGCCGTACTGGGCGTCCGCCGGTTTCTCGCCGCCCTGGCCGCCGAGACCCGGGTGACCTCCACGGTTATCCAGACCGTCGGCAGCAAGAGCTACGACGGCTTCGCGCTGACGCTGGTGAACGCGGACGCCTAGCGCTCCCGGCTTGCGCCATTGCCTCGACGGCGTTCCCATCGGGCCGAATCGCGCCAGGATCAGTGAAAGCCGTCGTCTACCGCCACTACGGCCCGCCCGGGGTGCTGAACTGCCACGACGAGCCCAAGCCGACCCCCGGGGATACTGAGGTCCTGGTTCGGGTCCGTGCCGCCTCGATCAACCCCATCGACTGGCATTTCCTGCGGGGTGAACCTTACCTGCTTCGCCTGGCAACCGGGCTGCGCCGACCCCGGGTCACACGACTCGGCGTCGATGTGTCCGGTCAGGTAGAGACGGTTGGCCGGACCGTCACCCGGTTCAAAGCCGGTGACGAAGTGTTCGGCATGACGCGCGGCGCCCTCGCCGAGTACGTGTGCGCACTCGAAGACGCCCTGGCCTTGAGGCCGGATAATGCGACGGCCGACCAGGCGGCCGGCGTTCCGGTCGCCGCTCTGACCGCGTTGCAGGGATTGCGCGACAAAGGACGAATCCAGGCCGGACAGGGCGTGCTGATCAATGGTGCCGCCGGCGGCGTCGGCACTTTTGCGGTACAGATCGCCAAGGCGTACCGGGCTGAGGTCACCGGCGTCTGCAGCACGCGGAATATCGAACTGGTGCGGTCGCTCGGCGCCGATCGCGTCATCGACTACACCCGGGAGAATTTCACCACCGGCGCCCGGCGCTACGATCTGATCCTCGACATGATCGGAAATCATTCGCTTTCGGACTGCCGCCGCGCGCTGACCCCGACGGGAGCTTGCGTCATGGTGGGAGGATCGGGGAAAAAATGGACCGGGCCGTTGGGCCGCGTGGTCCTGGGGTCGATTCGTTCCTCATTCGCAAGCCGGAGATTCGTGATGATCATGGCCCGCCGAAATCGCCGCGACCTCGAGGTGTTGCGCGACTTCCTCGCCTCCGGGAAGATCCTCCCGGTGATCGACCGGCGCTTCTCGCTGAGCGAGACCCCGGCGGCGATCCAGTATCTCGAAACCGGGCACGCCCGGGGAAAAGTGATCATCACCGTGGCCGGGAGCGACGCGGCGTGACGGCGCCCCGCGCCCGGAGCGAGACCGATCCACCGGGTCCACCTGCGAAACCCGCTGCTAATCCTCGCACCGACGAAACCGGGCCACGCCCGACGGCAGAATGACGGCAAGCAGGCCCAGAGCCAGCAACAGCCAGGTTCCGGTTGAATCGGGGACACCCGGACCAACCGTCCTGACGGTCCCCTCGATGGTCAGACTGTAGGTGGAAAGCAGGAGATCGCTCTGGAACGGATTGTGACTGAATCGACCGATATCCAGCACCCCCGAGAAATATCCCATCGAGGCGGTGTCGAAACCGATGCCAAACTCGGCGGCCTCCATCCCCCCAAGCGCGAAGGAACTGCTTCCGTAGAAACTGAATGGCGTGCCGATCAGGCTGCTCACATCGAACGAACCAAACAATGCATCGGCCGGTCCGCTGACGTCGTTCCACAACCTGAAGTCGGTGGAGGCCGTGCCGCTGTCGAGCCAGAGCGTCCCGAAATCCAGGGTACCCGAATTGGCGCCGGTCATGGTGAAGGTATACCCCCCCGTGAGGGCGATCCGGCCATCGGCAATGGCGTTGACGGTGCCGTCGAATTCGACCGACTGCGATCCTACGGCAGCGATCCCCAGTCCGCTGCCGTTGATCGCCTCGGTCTGGAAATTCACGGTCGCGGAGCCGTGGTAACCGCCGGGAGCACCCGCGGTGAACTCGACCGACATCGCATTGCTGGCTGGCGCGCCCGCCGCCAGACCCGTCAGCACTCCTGAACCCAGCAAGCCCGGACTGGTGGCGCCAAACGACGCGCCGAGCGTCTCCGTGTAGCCGCCGGTTTCGGGCGCGACATTGCCGATCGGCAGGGCCGTGTTGATCACGGTTCCCGTCCGGACGGTTCCCAAATCCACCGCTGTCGGCAGCGCCCCGGCCTGCGCCGCCTGGTAGACCGTGCCGGTCAGGTCCAACGACTGCGAGCCAACGCAGACGGTGCCCAGCCCGCTGCCGTTGATCGCCGAGGAGGTGAAGCCCAGGCCGACCGACCCG
>JBJKRD010000237.1:0-32667 GCA_046704925.1 Opitutaceae bacterium
ACCCGCCGCGACGAAGCGCCGTGTTTGTTGGTGATCACGGCCAGCGTGCAGCCCCGGGCATGGAGCGCGCGGAGCAGCGCCTCGGCGCCCGGCATGAGCTCGACCCCGTCGAGCATCGTACGGTCCCACCGCGCCTGGTAGATTCGAAGCGCCCGCGACAGATCGGGCGGAGCCACAAACCGTCGCATGGCGTTTTCGAGGCCGCCGCCGATCGCCCGGCGCACCTGTTCGCGGGTCGGCGCCGGCAGACCGAGCTGCGGGAGGGTGTGGGCGTACGTGCGGTGGATCGCCGTCAGGTGATCGAGCAGCGTCCCGTCGAGGTCGAACAACACAGTCTGGTAACGCATGGAGCGCGGGGGCGGATCCCTGAGACAGCCAAACCCGCCCCAGGAAGCAAGTCCGACCGGGAGGGCCGTGGAAAAAGTTCTGGAGAAGCACGGACCTTGCGGCGAGATTGCCCGCATGAGTCCGGTGTTCAATTCCGCCCGGGCCGAGACCACGCAGGAGGGCGACGTCCTGGCGGTGAGTCTGGGCGGCGTCTGGCGGATGACGGAGCCGCAGCCGTCGTGGAAGCGGGTGCTGGGTGATCGCCGGCCGGGAACCGTACGCCTGACTGCCGGCGGGCTGGCGCGTTGGGACAGTTCGCTGGCGCGCTTCGTCCGGGAGGTCGAGCGTTGGTGCGCGGAGGCCGGGGCGGGGTACGAGGCGTCGGCGCTGCCGGCGGGTCTGCGCCGGCTGGCGGCCGAACTGGCCAAGGCCGAGGCCGGACGGGCTCCGCCGGGGCGGCGGGCCAATATTCTGGCCACCGTTGGTCTGGCGGCGACGGATCTCTGGCGGCAGACGAAGGAATTCGCCGATTTCACGGGCGAGTGCACGCTGAGCGCCGTCGGCATGCTGAAACGCCCCGGGCGGTTTCGCTGGCGCGACTGCCTGGAGGAGATGCAGCAATGCGGCGTCATGGCCGTGCCCATCGTCAGCCTGGCCAGCTTTCTCGTGGGCCTCACCCTGGCCTACACCGGTGCCATCGTGCTGCGACAGTTTGGGGGCGACATCTGGGTGGCGGACATCGTGGGACTGAGCACGTTTCGGGAAATGGGCGCCGTCATGACCGGCATGGTGATCGCGGGACGGACCGGCGCGGCCTTCGCTGCCCAGTTGGGCAACATGAAGGCGGGCGAGGAGATCGACGCGCTCGAGACCCTCGGCATTCCGGCGGTGGAGTTTCTCGTGCTGCCGCGCCTGCTGGCCCTCAGCCTGATGATGCCGTTGCTGGCCATGTATGCCAATTTCGTCAGCCTCCTGGGCGGCATGCTGGTGGCGTGGAGCGTGCTCAGCATTCCGGCCAGCGCCTACTGGATCGAGATGCAGACCACCGTCGACCTTTCGGATGTCAGCGCGGGCGTGATCAAAAGCGTGACTTTCGGCGTGCTGATCGCGGTGGCGGGTTGCCTGCGCGGCCTGCAGGCGGACCGCAGCGCGGCAGGGGTGGGACGGGCGGCCACCTCGGCGGCGGTGACCGGCATCCTGCTCATCATCCTGGCCGACGCGGTCTTCGCCGTGTTGTTCCACGGTCTGGGAATCTGACCATGCCGGCGACGGAAACCGAGATCCGCAGGCGGGGGGACGGCGAGGTGGGCCCGGCGGTCGCCGTGGACGATCTCGAATGCCGCTACGGCGACACCACCGTGCTCCGGGGCGTTTCGTTCACGGTGCCGGTGGGCGAGTTGTTTTTCATCATCGGCGGCAGCGGCTGCGGCAAGACCACGCTGCTGCGCCACCTGATCGGCCTGCGGCTGCCCGCCCACGGCACGGTCCGCTATTTCGGCGATGATTTCACCGCGGCCGCCCGCGCGGATCGCCGCCGGCTGCTCCGGACGTTCGGCGTGCTCTACCAGAGCGCCGCCCTCTGGAGCTCCATGACCCTGGCCGAGAACGTGGCCCTGCCGCTGGAGCAGTACACGCCGCTCAACCGCGCCGAGCGGAGCGAAATCGTGGCGCTCAAGCTGGCGCAAGTGGGTCTGTCGGGCTTCGAGCACTACTATCCCGCGGAGTTGAGCGGGGGCATGCGGAAACGGGCCGGCATCGCCCGGGCGCTGGCGCTGGATCCGCGGATTGTGTTTCTCGACGAGCCGTCGGCGGGTCTCGATCCGGTCACCTCGCGCAACCTCGACGAGCTCATCCTGGAGATCCGCGCGGCCCAGGGCACGACGATGGTGATCGTCTCGCACGAACTGGCCAGCATCTACGCCCTGGCCGACCGGGTCATCTTGCTCGACGGCGGAGCCCAGGGCATCATCGCGGAAGGCCGGCCGCGAGAACTTGCCGCCGAAAGTACGGACCCGCGGGTGCGCGAATTCCTCCATCGGGGACGGGAGCCGATCGGGGCAAACAAAGCTTGAGGTTGTCATGTCGGCGAAAGCGCAGCATTTGGTACTCGGAACCGGCCGCGCGGGGCGTCCTCCCGCAGCGGTCGCCGGTCCCGATGACGCCCGATGAAAGCCAAGGTCAGCCCCACGATGGTCGGTGTGTTCGTGCTTGGCGCCTGCCTGCTCGCGCTGGTGGCCCTGCTCTGGTTCGGCGGGGTCAATTTCTTTTCCAAGCCACAGCGGTTCGTGATTTACTTCAACGAGTCCATCAACGGCCTCGACCTGGGCTCGCCCGTGAAACTGCGCGGGGTGCGCGTCGGCCGGGTGGTCGATCTCGGCGTGCGCTACGACGCGGCGAAAAACCGGTCGCTCGTCGAGGTGGTGTGCGAATTCAGCCGCAACATGATCGCGACGCCCCAGGGCCGGGAGATCGACGTGTCCGACAAGGCCGGACTCCAAAGCTTGGTCGACCACGGCTTGCGCGCCCAACTGGGCGTCCTCGGCCTCGCCACCGGCCTGCTCTTTGTGGAGCTCGACTTCTACAATCCGGACCAGTACCCGGCGGAGGTGCCGGTCGCCGGCGACCGACGCGTCGTGGTGCCCGCGGTCCTCTCCGCGATCTCGGAATTCCAGGCGAGCCTGACCGAGATCCTCACCGATCTGAAACGCGTGGATTTTGCCGGGCTCTCGCGCAATCTGAACCAGTTGCTGGCCACCGTGAACACGAAGCTGGCCGGGGTCGACACGGCCCAACTGAGCGAACGCTGGTCGAAAGCGGCCGGGGCGGTGACCGCCATGGCCAACAATCCCGAACTGCCGAAGGTGCTGGCCAGCCTGAACGCCGCCTCCGGCGAACTGCGGGCCCTGATCGCCCGGCTGGACCATCAGGTGCAACCCACCAGCGACAAGCTCGCGCAAACCCTCGACGAGGCGCGTCAGGCGCTGGCGTCCTTCAACGCCGCGGCCACGAGCGCCCAACGTCTGATTGCGGCGCAGAGCGGTCTGGGGGCGGAGGCCGACCGGACCCTGGAGCAGCTTCGCGAGGCGGCGGCTTCGGTGCAGCGTCTCGCCGACTTCCTCGAACGCAATCCGAACGCGCTGATCACCGGTCGCCAGCCGCCGCAGTAGGAATGCGGGGAAACGAATGAAAGCGATCACATCGAAATTCACCAAGGGATGGTCAAAGGCCGGTCGCCCGGGCTCCGGGTGCTGGCTTTTGGCGGCTGCCGCCTGTCTGCTGTTTTCAGGCTGTCTGCCGGCAAGCCTCTCGCAGGCGCAGCCCGACCTGACCCGCTATTACCTGCTCAATGCCGTCGGGCCGGGTGCGGAGGGCCGGGCGGCCGCTGCCGCGAAACGGTGGACGCTGGGAATCCGGTCGGTCGAGCTGCCGGCGTATCTGGTGCCAAAGTCCTTCGCCATCCGCACGGGGGCCAACGAGGTCAGATACCTGGACTTCACCTGCTGGGGCGAGCCGCTGAATCAGGGCATTGCGCGCGTGCTGGCGGAAGACCTGCGACTGCAGGAAAACGTGGCGTGGGTGGCGGTGCAGCCGTTCCGCCCGGATGAGACGAGCGACTTCGAAGTGCTCGTCCGGGTGACCGCGTGCGACGGCACGCCGGACGGCGGCGTGCAATTCGCGGCCGATTGGCGGCTGGTGCGGCGGGCAGATTTGACGCCGGCGGCGGCCGGCACCTTTGCCGCGACCGGCCTGCATTGGGATGGACGGGATTATGGTCAGCTCGCAGCCAGGCTCAGCGAGGCGGTGGCGGGTTTGAGCCGCGAAATCGGCGCCGCCCTGCCGCACGGGTCGGAGAAATAGGCGGACCGGGGCGGCCCGCCGCGGCCCGGGTGCCGATCGTGCGGCGGTCGGGCCCTGGCGGCGGAAATCGACGACGAGGGGGTGAAGGAGCCCGGGCGCTCATGCCCGATCGGCGCCCGCAGATTCTGCTTGCCATCTACTACAGATGTAGGTTTTAAAACTACATCGTTAGGAGATCGTGATGAAACCGTCCGCAGCCCGACTGTCCCCGCTGGAAATGGAGATCATCCGCCCATTGTGGCGGCTGCCGCAGGCGACGATCCGGGAGATTCGGGAGGCCCTGCCGGCGGATCGGCGGCCGGAGTACACGACCGTGCAGACGATCGTCTATCGCCTGGAGGAGAAGGGGGCGGTGCGGCGGGTCAAAAAGACGGGCAATGCGCATGTCTTTGCCGCGGTCGTGTCGCCCAAATCGACGGTGGGCGCCCTGGTGGAAGAACTGGTGCGGCGGGCGGGTGGCCCCGAGCCGGTGATGGCCCATCTCGTGGAAACCGGCCGGATCGGGCTGAAGGAGCTGCGCGAGCTGGAGACGTTGCTGCAGCAGCCGAAGGGCCCGACCAAGTCGTGAAGGGACTCGTGCCATGACAGCTTTCACCGATCTCTGGCTGCGCCCCGTGGTCCTCCACCTGTGGCAGGCCACGCTGTTCGGGCTGGCGGTCAGTCTGGCGGTCGTGCGCCTGCGGGGGTCGGCGCGGGTGCGGTATTTTGTCGGTTGGTTGGCGCTGCTGCGCTTTCTGATCCCGGCGGCCCTGCTGGGCCCTTTGACCGGCGTCACCCCGTGGACGCATTCCGGCGGTTCGTGGCTCGCCAGCGGCCTCGGCGGCCTGTGGATGCCGGCATTTGTCGTCGGCGTGACCGGCCCGGAATCGTCGACGCGGGTTGCCAGCCCGGCGTTGCCCCTGGTCGTGGCCGCGGTCTGGGTTCTCGGGGCCATCGTCGGCTCCGGTTGGGCGGCTTTCCGTCTGCGCCGCGGGCTGCGCGTGGTGCGGCGCACAGCGGTCCCGTTTTCCGTCGACCAACAGCGGCGCCTGGAGGCGCTGGCCGGACGGGTGGGTCTCCGGGCCGGTCGCGTCACCGGTTGGCTCGTCCCCGCCGACGGCTGGCTGGGGGTTGTCGGTCTCTTTCGATCCAGAATCATCGTCCCCGTGGGTTTGTTTTCGGCGCTCGATGAACAGGAGGCGGAATCGGTGCTGCTCCACGAGCTGGTGCACGTGAAGCGGCGCGACAATCTGCTCCGGCTCTGCCAGGCCGGCGTGGCGGCCCTCTTCTGGTTTCATCCGCTCGTGTGGTGGCTGAACCGACGGTTGCATTGGGAAAGTGAACGCGCCTGCGACGAAGGGGTGCTTCGCCTGACCGGTGCCAATCGCGTGTACGCCACCGGCCTCTTCAAGGCCGTGCGGTTTGCGCTCGGACTGGAGCTCCCGGGGGTTTCAGGCATGTCGCGCACGGGCCTCCCGGCCCGCATCCGCGCCGTGCTCCATTACCAAGATCGAAAGGATTCCCCTGTGAAAGTGGCATTGACGACTTCCCTGTTGATTGGGCTCTTTGGCATGACCGCCCTGTTCGCCCCCGCCGGTCCGGCGGAGACGCCGGCCGCCGCGCCCGCGCCCGAACCATCGGTCGCCGCGAAGGAAATCGCGACGGCGGCGGAGGCTGCCGAGAGTGCCGCCGCGGCGAAGATCTACGACGTCAGCGACCTCGACCAGATTCCCCAGGTTCGCGAGCAAAAGTCCCCGTTGTATCCCTTTGACCTGCGGCGGGCCGGTGTCACCGGCGAGGTCTGGCTCTCCTTCGTGGTGGACCGGGAGGGCAAGGTCGGCATGGTGAAGGTGCTCAAGTCGACGGACCGGCGCTTCGAACCGGCCGCCGTGGAGGCGGTGTACCAATGGGAGTTCAACCCCGGCCGGAGAAAGGGTGAGACGGTCAACGTGTTGATGAAGGTGCCGATCGTCTTTGCCCTGAACCACTGACCGCCGGAGATACTTGCTGGATCGAAACCCGGTCCCTCGCGGACCGGGATCCCTGCGAAGAGCCGCCGCCGGCAAGCGGCGGCTTTTCTTGACCGGTCCGCCGGATCATCCCAGCGCGGCGGCAATGCGTTCCAACGCGGTGGTGACGTTCTCCCGGCTGTTGAAGGCGCTGATGCGCACGTGACCCTCGCCGCACCGGCCGAAGCCGGCGCCGGGCGTGACGACCACGCCGGCTTGGGTGAGCAACCGGTCGAAAAATCCCCACGAGTCGCCGCCCACGCGGGCCCATACGTAGGGCGCGTTGTCCCCGCCCACGCAGGGCACGCCCAGGCGGATGAGGGTCTCGCGGATGAGTTTTGCGTTGCCCAGGTAGAAGTCGGCGAGTGCGCGCGTCTGCTGACGGCCCGCTTCGGTGAAGATCGCCGCAGCGGCCCGCTGCACGGGGTAGGAGACGCCGTTGAACTTGGTCGACTGCCGGCGGTACCAAAGGCCGTGCAGGGGATGGGCGCTGCCGGCGGCGTCGTAGGCCACCGCCGTCCGGGGCACGACCGCGTAGGCGCAGCGCGTGCCGGTGAAACCCGCGGTCTTGGAGAAGCTGCGCAGCTCGATGGCCACCTCGCGCGCGCCCTCGATCTCGTAGATGGAATGGGGCAGCCGGGGATCGCGGATGAACGTCTCGTAGGCCGAGTCGAACAGCAGCAGGGCCCGGTGCCGCTTGGCGTACTCCACCCAGGCGGCCAGTTGCGCCCGGGTGGCCACGGCCCCGGTGGGATTGTTGGGAAAGCAGAGATAGACGAGATCGACCGGCTGCGCCGGCGGCGCGGGGATGTAGTCGTTGGCGGGGGTGGATTCGAGGTACACGAGCCCCTCGTACCGGCCTTCCCGCGCCCGCCCGGTGCGCCCGGCCATCACGTTCGTGTCGAGGTAAACCGGATAGACCGGGTCGGGGATGGCGACGCGGATGTCGGTGGCGAAGAGCTCCTGGACGTTGGCGCAGTCGCACTTGGCGCCGTCGGAGACAAAGATTTCGTCGGGGGCGATCGCACAGCCGCGGTCCCGGTAGTCGTGCTCGGCGATGGCCTCCCGCAGAAAGGCGTAGCCCTGGTCGGGCCCATATCCCTTGAAGGTTTCGCGCCGGGACATCTCGTCGGCGGCCGCATGGAGCGCCGCCACGCAGACCGGGGGCAGCGGCTCGGTGACGTCGCCGATGCCGAGGCGGATGATCGACCGGCCGGGATTCGCCCCTTGGAATTCGGTCACGCGCCGGGCGATTTCGGCAAAGAGGTAGGAGGCCGTGAGCTTGGTGTAGTTTTCGTTGATGCGGATCATCCGGGAGAAGGCGGAAAGGGTGCGGGGTGCCGGTGGTGGTGGTGCGGGTCTCCGCGGTCCCCCGGTCCCTGCTCCCGCGGGCGCCGCGCAGCGTCCATTTTGTCCAAAGGACTTGATTTAAGTTGCCCGCGTCGGGATAGTTCAAGCCCGTCTTTGACCCGGCCGCGGCGGGCCCGGCCGTCGTCCCTCTCTCCTCATGCAAGTGATCGCCTCCGTCCTCGACATGCAGTCCACCGCGGTGAATCTGCGGTCCAAGGATCGCCTGATCGGACTGGTGCCGACGATGGGCGCCCTGCACGAGGGCCATCTGAGCCTCATCCGCCTCGCCAAGGAGCGCGCCGACACGGTGGTGGTGTCGATCTTCGTCAACCCGACGCAATTCGGTCCCAACGAGGATTATGCGAGCTACCCGCGCGATCCGGCGCGCGATCTGGAGTTGTGTGAACAGGCGGGGGCGGACCTGGCGTTCGCGCCGACCGCCGAGGAAATCTACCCGCGGGGCTACTCGACGTTCGTGACCGAGGAGCTGATTTCCAAACCCCTGTGCGGCATTTCCCGGCCCGCGCATTTTCGGGGCGTCACCACCGTCGTGGCCAAGCTGTTCAACATCGTGCGGCCCGACCTCGCGGTGTTCGGACAAAAGGACGCGCAGCAGGTGGCGGTGATCAAGAAGATGGTGAACGACCTGCATTTCTGCGTCGATATCGTGACCGCCCCGACGGTGCGGGAGCCGGACGGGCTGGCCATGAGTTCGCGCAACCGCTACCTCACCGCCCTCCAGCGGGAGGATGCCGCGGTGATCTTCCAGGCGCTGCAGCGGGCGCAATCGATGGTGGAGGGCGGCGTGCGCAACGTGGACCGGCTCGTGGCCGAGGCCACCCACCTCCTGGGATCGCGGCGACGGGTGCGGGTGATTTATGCTGCGGTGGTTGACCGGTGCACGATGGAGGCCGTACGCGAGGTGCTGCCCGGCAAATCGATGATGGCCATCGCCGCCTGGGTCGACGAGGTGCGGTTGATCGACAACGTGCTCCTGTAGCGCCGCGCGCTCGCGCTGTTTGCTTCGATCCCCGAATGACCGCACAGACGCGAAGGTCGCGGAAAGACGAGCGGTCCATGTCGCGGGAATTTGACGTCCTGGTGGTGGGCAGCGGCATCGCCGGTTTGAGCTTTGCATTGAAGGTCGCCCGGCGCGGCCATCGCGTCGCCATCCTCACGAAGAAGACCCGCGCCGAATCGAACACCAACCGGGCGCAGGGCGGCATCGCCGTCGTGATGTCGAGCACCGACGACTTCGCGAGCCATGTGCGGGACACCCTGGTCGCGGGGGACGGTATGTGCGACGAGCGGGTCGTGCGGGAAATCGTCCGCGACGGGCCGGCGCGGGTGCGGGAATTGGTGGATCTCGGCCTGCGGTTTTCCCGGGACCGCGCGGGCAACTACGATCTTGGCCGGGAGGGCGGGCACTCGCGGCGCCGCATCCTCCATGTCAAGGACATGACCGGAAAGGCCATCGAGGAGGTTCTGCTGCGGGCGGTGGCCTCCAATCCGCGCATCACCCTGCTCGAGCACTATTTTGCCATCGACGTGATCACCGTCGCCAAACTGGGCGCGACGCGCGCCCGGCCGCGTCGACCGGAGGCGAGACTCCGCTCCCGGAGTCCGCGGCGGCCCAACCGCGTGGCAGGCCTGTACGCCCTTGATGTAAAAACCGGCCGCGTCGAGTCATTCGCCGCGCCGGTGGTGATGCTGGCGACCGGCGGGGCCGGGCAGGTGTATTGCTACACGACGAATCCGGACATCGCCACGGGCGACGGGATCGCCATGGCGTACCGGGCGGGCGTCGAGATCCGCAACCTGGAGTTCATCCAGTTCCATCCGACGACCCTCTACTCGACGACCAGCTCCCGGTTTCTCATCAGCGAGGCCGTTCGCGGCGAAGGAGCGGTGCTGCGCAACTTTGAGGGCAGGCCCTTCATGCGGGAGCATCACCCCATGGCCGACCTGGCGCCGCGCGACATCGTGGCCCGGGCCATTGACCGGGAGATGAAACGGTCGGGCTCTCCGCACGTCTGGCTGGACATCACCCATCGGTCCCGGCGCTTCCTGCGGGGGCGCTTTCCGCAGATCTACGCGACCTGCCGGGATTTCGGCATCGACATCGCGCGCGACCGGATCCCGGTCGTGCCCGCGGCCCACTACACCTGCGGCGGGGTGGCCACAAGCGTCGCGGCCGAGACCGCCCTGCCGGGGCTGTACGCCTGCGGTGAGGTGGCTTGCACCGGTCTCCACGGGGCCAACCGGCTCGCCAGCAATTCACTCCTCGAGGCGGTGGTCATGGCGCACCGGGGGACGGAGGCGGTCGATCGGTTTCTCGGCGAGACGACACGGGTGCCGGTGGCGATTCCGGCGTGGATCGTTCCGGGCGGCGGCTCGGAGGACGAGCGCGTGGTCGTGAGCCACGATTGGGATGAGCTGCGACGCACGATGTGGGACTACGTCGGGATCGTCCGGACGACCCGACGTCTGGAACGGGCCCGGACCCGCATCGCCAATCTCAACCAGGAAATCCGCGACCACTATTGGAACTTCGCGGTCGAGCCCGGGCTGCTTGAGCTCCGCAATCTGGTGCTGGTCGCGGAACTGATCGTGGCCTGTGCGCGGCAGCGGCGGGAGAGCCGCGGCTTGCACTGCACGACGGATTTTCCGCGGAAGCTCGCGGTGGTGCGCGATTCGGTGGTGCGGGCCGGCTGATCTCCGGCGAATTCGCAAGAGAATCTGGGAGCCGCCGGTCGTTCGCGTTCAGCGTCACCGGAAACTTGCGGCGAGACCGATGCAGTGCGGTGCGGCTTCGATGAGGAAGTCGTTTCCAAGCAACGCGTGACAGGTAACGGCTTCCCAATGTGCGCACCGCGGCGATTTCGAGTTGGCGTGGTTTAGCAAGTCGTTCGTTCTGCTGCCTTATGGCGGTGTGAATAACTTGTCAGCAAGCGTGCAACACGAACGGAGAGGCCCCACGAAGCGGGTGCGGTCCGTAACCGAGCCCTTAACCTTGAGAACCGTGCGTTCCGTCGACGACCAATTGCTGCCGACGCATCTGTCCCGGGCAGGATTCCGATCCCGCCGGCGCTCAGATAATATGAAGCAGAGACAGGGGACATGATTCCGGCTTATTCTGAAGCCACATGGAGCATTGGAAGTATCTGGCAATAAGATAAATACGGACTCAAAAGTCCTGCTGAACACCCTCAGTGCGCAGACACCAGAAGCAACGCTTACTGTTAAGGTACGATTCCCCGGGTGGCGGCCTGCTTTTGGGCGTGAGATCGTTGCCTCGTACGCGTTGCGGTGGCTGGCACGTGGGCCGGCCCCTGGCAATCCCCAGGCGACGGAAAGGGCGGTTCTCCTCGGTGACGGTTATGTAAACTCGCACTGTGAAGAACTCCCGCCCTTGGCAGGACGGTGAGGTCGCCTTGGGACGAGAATCCGCCCTCAGGCGGTGGCAGCGGCCGCATCCACGGACGCGAGAATAACCTCGATGCCCTTGCTCTTGAGGGCGGCGACGAGTTCGTCTGGAGCCTGTTCGTCCGTCACCACGGTGTCGACCAGGCTGAAGTCGCAAAGAAAGAAGGTGGAGCGCCGGTTGAACTTGGTGTGATCGAGGCAGAAGATGACTTTGGCTGCGCCGGCCATCATCGCGCGCTGGATGTCCACCAGCAGGGCGTGCGAATTGTAGATGCCTTCTTCGGAGATGCCGCTCCCACTGAGCACGGCGACGTCGACGTGCACCCGTGAGAAGGTCTCGACGGCGTGGGGTCCCACGAGAACGCCGAGGCGCGGGTAGATGATGCCGCCGGAAACCAGCACCTCCTGCCGGCTGAGACCGGAAAAGAGGTTGGCCACCGGAAGGGAGTTGGTGATGACCTGCGCGACGTTCGGGCCGAGGTGGTTGGCGACATGAAAGCAGGTGGTCCCGCTGTCGATGATGACATTCTGCCCCGACAAAATGAGGCCGGCGGCGGCCAGGCCGATGGCCTCCTTTTCTTCCACCTGCCTGGTATCGCGAACATTGAAAACGAACTCGTCAGTCCTTGGCTGAAGAGTGCGGGCGCCACCGTGGGTGCGCCGGGCTTTGCCGGCTTGCTCGAGTTCCACCACATCGCGGCGTACCGTCGAGATCGAGCGGCCGACATGACGCGCAAGCTCTTCGAGCGAAGCAAATTCGGCCTCCTGGAGAAAGGCCTCGATCTTGGCACGACGCTCTTCCGATTGCATCTTCCTGCCAGATCTTGAGAGGTTTTGATAGATAATGCAACTTTATATTTGACTCAGTGAATGATTAGTTCCAAATCATCGGTAGATTTAGAGCACATTTGGTCATGCTTTCGCCCCTTCCCATGCCGCATCGCGCCGAAGTTGAGCACTTGGTGCGGAGAGCGCTTTATGAACAACTGGGCCGCAAGCCGCCGCCGCTGGCTTTGGCGCCAAATCCGTTGGTGGTGAATGTAAGCGCGCGGCATTGTCATCTGACTCCGGAGGCGGTGGAGGCCCTCTTCGGCACCGGGCGTACGCTGACCCCGATGAAATGGCTGTACCAGAAGGGCCAGTATGCCGCCCAGGAATCGGTCACGCTCATCGGGCCGCGCAGCCGTGTGATCTCCAATCTCCGGATTCTCGGGCCGTGCCGCGAACTCAACCAAGTGGAGCTGGCGTTGACGGACGCCATCGCCCTCGGTTTCGACATTCCCATCCGGCTGTCGGGCAACATTGCCGGCACCCCGGGTTGCATGCTCATGGGGCCGAACGGGTTTTTTGAGATGAAGGAGGGCGTCATCCGAGCCGCGCCGCACGTGCACATGAGCCCCGATGATGCCGCATTCTATGGCGTAAAGGCAGGCGACTTCATGAAGCTCCGGATTGGCGGGCCGTGTGCGACCACCTTCGGTCGCATGCTGGTGCGTGTGCATGCCGATTTTCGCCTCGAGGTGCATATCGACACCGACGAGGGCAACGCCTGTGCGCTGCAGTCCGACACGCCGGTCGAACTCGTCCGCTGAACCTGACGCAGATTTTCAACCCAACCATAACCCTCACCCTCCCACCCATATGAGTGATTCCATCGGCATGGTCGAAACCCGTGGCTACGTCGGCTCCGTTGAAGCCAGTGACGCCATGGTCAAGGCCGCAAGCGTGACGCTTTCGCGCCAGATCCAGATCGGCGGCGGCTTTGTGACCGTCGTCGTCAAAGGCGACGTCGGCAGCGTCAAGGCGGCGGTCGAAGCGGGCGCCGAAGCCGCCAAGCGCGTCGGCGAGTTGGTCTGCTCCCACGTGATCCCGCGGCCGCATCCGGATCTGCTCAAGCAGGTCGGCTTGTGAACGACGGCACCATCTCCACCTCAACCCTCTCCCAACATGGCACAAGAAGCACTCGGTATGATTGAAACCAAGGGACTCTGCGCGCTGCTCGAGGCCGCGGATGCCGCGCTCAAGGCGGCCAATGTCACCATGACCGGCTATGAGGCGGTCGGCAGCGGCTTTGTCGCGGCGTTCTTCCGGGGCGACGTGGCCGCGGTGAAGGCGGCGATCGATGCCGGCGCCGAAGCCGCCGGCACGGTCGGCGAGGTCGTCAGCGTGCAGGTCATTCCGCGCCCGCACGAGGAACTTGCCTTGCTCGGCCGCTGGATCGCCGGCTCCGCCTAGGCCGGCGCCCGGGCGCCGCACCGCGTCGGGTGCCCGCAGGGTCCGAAACGGTGCCGCCGCGGGCCGCATTTGAAATCGGTGAACATCCTCGTCGCCAACCTCGGCTCGACCTCGTTCAAGTTCCGCCTCTTTCGATTCGAAGGGGCGGCGGCGGTGCTGCGGGCCCGCGGCGGCTACGAGCGGGTGGCGGACCACGGCCGCGCGATCGACGATTGCCTGGCGGAACTCGAGGCCGGGGGCCATGTGCAATCCGCCGCCGATCTCCACGGCGTGGGCTTCAAGACGGTCCTGGGGCGGAATCTCACCGGTTGCGTCCCGGCGGACGAGGCGGTGATCGCGGCGCTGGAAGGTTTTCAGGAAATCGCGCCGGCGCACAACCCCCCCTATGCGCTCGGCATCCGCCGTTTCCAGGAAAAGCTGCCCGGCGTGCCCCTGGTGGCGCTGTTTGAAACCGCCTTCTATCAATGGATGCCCGAGGCCGCCACCCGCTACGCCGTGCCGGAGGCCTGGCATCAGGCGGGCGTGCGGCGTTACGGTTTTCACGGCGCCAGCCACAAGTTCATCGCCGAACGGTCGGCGGAGCTGCTGGGGCGCGACGACGTGGCGGAGCGCGTCCGCCACCTCTACCAGGCCGGGCCGACGCCGGTCGGCGGTCCGCCCCTGCGCGTGATTTCCTGCCACCTTGGCGGCAGCAGCTCGATCACCGGCATCCGCGACGGCGTCGCGGTCGGCACGAGCATGGGGCTCAGTCCGCAGTCCGGTCTGCCGCAGAACAACCGGGTGGGGGATCTGGATTCGGCGGCCGTTCCCTACATTCTCAAGGTCCTCCGCCAGCCGCTGGCCGAGGTCGAACGCCAGCTGACGAAGGAAAGTGGCTTGCTGGGCCTGTCCGGCGTCAGCAACGACGTGCGCGACATTCGCACGGCCGCGGGGCAGGGCAACGCCCGGGCCCGGCTGGCGCTTGACGTGCTCGTGCACTCGGCGCGCCATTGGCTCGGCGCCTTCCACCTCGAACTCGGTGGCTGCGACGCCGTGGTCTTCACCGCCGGCATCGGCGAGAACGATGCCGCGCTGCGCGCCGCGATCCTGCGCGACCTGGAACCGCTGGGCGTGGTCGTCGATCCCGCGCGCAACGAGGCCGTGCGCGGCACCGAGGGGGAAATCTCCGCGCCGTCTTCGCGCGTGAAGGTGCTGGTCATCCCGGCCAACGAGGAGCTGGTCGTGGCCCGCGAGACCCTGCGCTGCCTGGCCGCCCGCAACTGAACTTTTTCACCGCAACCTCCAAAATCCAACCCTCCATGTCGAAAGCCATTGGACTCCTCGAAACCCGGGGCTTGACCGCCCTCGTCACCGGCACCGACGCCATGCTCAAGTCGGCCAACGTCACGCTGCTCGGCCCGGTCAAACAGGTCGGCAACGCCCTCGTCTCCGCCGTGGTCGTCGGCGACGTCGCCGCCGTCAAGGCGGCCACGGACGCCGGCGCCCAGGCCGCGCGCGCCGTCGGCGAAGTCGTCAGCGTGCAGGTCATTCCGCGCCCGCATGACGATGTGCAGGCGGTGCTGCCCAAACCCGGATCGGCCAAGAAATAACTCCGTCGCGTGCCGGCGGCGACGGTGGCCGGATTGATTCCGGCCGCCCTCGACCGCCCCGCGCCTTCCCCCATGTTTCTCGCCCGCGTCATCGGCCAGGTCGTCGCCACCAAGAAGGACGAGGCGATGAAGGGCCGCAAATTGCTCCTCCTTCGGCCGCAACTGATCGATGAGGCTGATCCTGGGCGGTTCCGCCCGGGACAGAACACGATCGTCGCCGTCGACACCCTCGGGGCCGGCATGGACGAGCTGGTGCTGTTCTGCCAGGGCAGCTCCGCCCGGGAGGCCGCCGGCATGAAATCCCTCCCGGTGGTTGCGGTCGTCACCGGCATCGTCGATGCCTTCGATGTGCTGAACCAGAAGATCTATCCGGCAAAGAAGTGAATCCCTTAGCGGTGCCGGGAACTTTCCGGCCCGAATTCTCCTGCGGGCGAATCGCACCCGCCTCCTGCCATGGCCAATATCCAACTTGATGAGCCCGCCCTCCGCAAAGTCGTCGAGGAGGTGATGCGCGGTTTGGGTCGCGCGGCTCCGTCCCCGGCGCCCGCCGCCAGGGGCTCCGCTGCGGCGCCGGCCCCCGCCGTGTCCGCGGCCGCCCGTCCGGCCGAACCGGCCCGGCGCCCGGCGAAGGGCCCCCGGTTCGGCATCTTCGAGGACGCCAACGACGCATGCGCGGCGGCGTACGACGCCTTCCTGCAACTTCGGGAAAAGGGCGTCGCCGCCCGCATCAAGGTCGTCGAGATCATCAAGGAGCTGGTGACCGCCAATGCCGTCGACTGGGGTCGGTTCGAGTTTGAAGAGACGAAGATTGGCCGGCTCGACCACAAGATCGAGAAACTGCAGATCGTGAAGCTCGTGCCGGGGGTGGAATGGCTGCATCCGTACGGCATGAGCGGCGACCATGGCATCACCATGGAGGAGTACACCCCGTATGGGGTCGTGGGCGCGATTCTTCCGGTGACCCACTCGGTTCCGACGCTCAGCGGCAACGTCATCAATATCGTCGCCGCGGGCAATGCCGTGGTGTTCAACCCGCATCCCGGCGGCGCGCGATCGGCCGCCCGGGCGGTGCGCGCCTACAACGAGGCCATCCACGCCGCCCTCGGGATCGAGAACCTGATCTGCACCGTCGAGAAGCCCACGCTGGATTCGTTTGCCGCGCTGGCCGGCCACGAGCTCGTCCGGGTGCTTTGCGTGACCGGCGGCCCCGGCGTCGTGCAGGCGGCGATGAAGTCCGGCAAGCGCGCGATCTGCGCCGGCCCGGGCAACCCGCCGGTCCTCGTCGACGACACGGTGGATCCGGACAAGGCGGCGCGCGACATCGTCCAGGGGGCGGCGTACGACAACAACCTGCTCTGCATCGGCGAGAAACAGGTCTTTGTGCTCGAGCACATGGCGGGGGCGCTCATGCGCGGCCTGGAGAAAGCCGGCGCGGTGCAGCTCAACGCTTCGCAGCTGCAGAAGCTCACCAAGGCGGCGTTCACCGAGGCCAAGGACGCCGGCGGCTGCTCGCACCCGGTGCTCAATCGCGCCCTGATCGGCCGCGATGCCGCGGTGCTGGCCCGCGAGGCCGGCGCCAGCGTGCCGGAAAAGACGCCCCTGCTGTTCGCGGAGACGGATTTCGAACACCCGTTCGTCATTGAGGAACAGATGATGCCGATGCTGCCGCTGGTGCGCGTGAAAAGCATCGAGCAGGGGGTGGAGTACGCCCTGCGCTCCGAGCACGGCTACAAGCACTCGGCGATGATCCATTCGCTCAATGTGGAGCACATGACGCAGATGGCGCGGGCGCTGGACACCACGCTGTTCGTCAAGAACGGGCCCTGCGTCGCCGGTCTTGGACTCGGCGGCGAGGGCTACCTCAGCTATTCCATCGCCACCACCACCGGCGAGGGCATCACCAACCCGCGGACCTTCACCCGCACCCGGCGGTGCGTGATGGTCGACAACCTCCGCATCTATTGACGCGGCCTCATGAGATTTCTGTTTGTCATTCCAAGTGAAGCGAGGAGGCACCCCGTTCTGCGTTGGGGCAGAGACGGATGGCTGACTGGTCCGGGTTCCGGCCCGCCCCTCGCTTTGCTTGGGATGACGGCAGGGGAGGACGGGTCATGACCCTCGCGCGCATCGACGGGGTCGTCGTCTCGACGGTCAGCCACGCGAGCATGCATGGTTGCCGCACCGTCATCTGTCAGCCGCTCGATGCCCAGGGACGCGACGAGGGCGCGCCGCTGCTGGCGCTCGATTCGCACGGCGCCGGCCTGCATCAGCACGTCATCCTCTCCACGGACGGCTCGGCCACCCGCCAGTACGTGGGGGATCCCAAATCGCCCTTGCGCAACCTGATCATCGGCGTGGTCGACCCGGAACCGCCGGGCGGCAAATAACAATGATCAAGTACCAAGATCCCGCACCGGGTTCCGTGCGATCGCCTTACACCCCACCCTTTAAACCTCACGCTTGAGACAATCTCGAAAGATGCGCCTTGGACACGTCATCGGCCGCGTCACCCTCGCGAAGCAGGACCCCGCCTACCGGGGCGGGCGGTTCCTGCTCGTCCAGCCGCTGTCGAAGGAGCAATTCCGGGGCGCCGGGATCACGCCGCTGCCCAAGGGCAACAGTTTGGTGGTCTATGACAATCTCGGCGCCGGCGTGGGCCATATCGTCGGCTTCACCGAGGGATCCGAGGCGGCGATGCCGTTTGACCAGCCGACGCCGGTCGATGCCTACAACGCGGCGATCATCGACGAGATCTTCTACACGCCCCCGGCCTGAGCCCCGTTCGCTCTCACCCTCACTTTCACTCTCATCATGCGCAAAGTCGTTACGGCCAAGGAAGCCGAAGAACTCCTCCGCAAAGGCGAAGCCGTTCCCGCCGACGCCATTCTCACCCCCTCCGCGCGCGACCTGCTCCAGGGGCGCGTCAAGCCCGGCGGCCCGCCGGGCGCGCGGCCGGCTGCGGTGGCGGTCGCTCCGAAGGAGTTTTCCGTGCCGGACTATGAATTCAGGTGGGCCCCGGGGCGGGATCCGCGGACGCCCGCCGAGATCGAGCGTTTCTTCAAATCGCCGGCCATCCAGACCTTGAAGGAGCGCATTTGCGACATGGGGCGGCGCATCTGGCAGAAGGGCTACGTGGACGGCAACGGCGGCAACATCACCGTTCGCGTCGGCGACAACCTGGTGCTCTGCACTCCGACGCTGATCTCGAAGGGGTTCATGAAATGCGAGGACATCTGCCTCATCGACCTCGAGGGCAACCAGCTGGCCGGCTCGCGCAAGCGCACGAGTGAGGCGATGACGCACCTGGCGATCATGAAGCGCCAGCCGGAGGCCAAGGCCTGCGTCCACGCCCATCCGCCGCACGCCACCGCCTTCGCCGTGGCTGCGGTGCAGCCGCCGACCTGCATGATCCCGGAGGCGGAGGTGTTTCTCGGCGAGATTGGGTACGCCCGGTATTTCACGCCCGGGACGCCCGAGGTCGCCGAGGAGGTGGGCCGGGTCGCGGTCGACCATTATTCCGTGATCATGGAGAACCACGGCGTCATCGTCTGGGGCAAGGACGTCGAGGACGCCTACTGGAAACTGGAGAACACCGACGCCTATTGCCAGACCGTGTGGATCGCCTCCCAACTCGGCGGCGACCTTCATTCCATCGGTGCGGAGAAACTCCGGGATCTCATGTCCCTGCGGAAGAAGCTCGGCATGCAGGACCGGCGGGAAGGCCTCAAGGAGTGCGAATTGTGCGACAACAGCGAGTTCCGCCCCGGGGTCGTCTGCCAGGTCCCGGCGAAGGTTGAAGGAGGCGCTCCGGAGGGCGACAAACCGGATCCGGCGGTCGAAGCCCTGGTGCAGCAGCTAACCGACCAGATTCTGAAACAGCTCGCGGCGAAATAGCCGGCGCGTCGGGTCCCGCGGATCCGGGCGGGGGAGGCCGGGTCGCGGCGCGGGGTTGAAAGTCCACCCGTTGTGCTCTCCTTTGGCTGGCGTGTCCTTGGAACCCCAGAAGATCGCGGTCGTCGGCGCGGGCGCCGTGGGTGGCTATTACGGGGCGCGGTTGGCGCAAGCCGGCGCCGCAGTGAGTTTTCTTCTGCGCCGGGATCTCGCGGCCGTGCGGGCGCACGGCCTGCGGATCAGGCAGCCGCCGGCCCTCGATTTTGTCATCCGGCCGGCGCGCGCCTGTGGCAAGACGGAGGAGATCGGTCCGGTCGACCTCGTGATGGTGGGTCTCAAGGCCACGGCCAACGGCGAGCTGCCGCGGTTGCTGCCGCCCCTGCTCCACGACCGCACGGCCGTCCTGCTGTTGCAGAACGGCCTCGGCGGCGACGAATACCTGGCCGGCCGGTTTGGCGCCGACCGCGTGCTCGGCGGTCTCTGTTTCATCTGCCTCAACCGCACCGCGCCCGGCGAGATCACCTGCACGCTGCCGGGCTACCTGGCCCTTGGCGAGTTCGCCGGTCCTCCGACCGGCCGCCTGCGCGCGCTCGCCGCACAGTTCACCGCGGCGGGCGTACAGACGATGGTGGCGGAAAACCTGGCGGAGGCGCGCTGGCAGAAGCTGGTCTGGAATGTACCGTTCAACGGTCTGGCCATCGCCGCCGGCGGCGTCACCACCGACGTCATCATGCGGGATGCGAGCCTCCGGGCGGAGGCGCAGGCGTTGATGGACGAGATTGTCGCCGCCGCCGGCCGTCTGGGCTATGCCGTGCCGCCCGGATTCATCCGGATGCAATTGGACCACACCGCGGCCATGGGTCCCTACCGTCCCTCCAGCCTGATCGATTGGCAGGAAGGACGGACGGTGGAGGTCGAGGCGATCTGGGGCGAACCTTTGCGCCGGGCCGAAGCCGCCGGCGTTGCCGTGCCCCATCTGGCGAAGCTCTATGCGCAGTTACGGCGGGCGGCCGCGGCGCCGGGGCCTTCGCCCGCCGCCGGCTGAGACCGGAACCGTCGCGTCCGGCGGTACCGGGGGTCAAAGCACAAAGGGTATGACATACTTGGTCGATTGCGCGTACTGGCGGTAGTCCGGGTAGTGCGCGCGGAGCAGGCGCTCTTCGACCACAATGCGCAACGCCATCAGGGCAAGCACGGCGACGCCGATGGCCGCGGTGGGGAGCGACCAATGCCCGAGGACACTCGACCACACGAAGAGGCCGGCGGCGGCGTACATCGGGTGGCGGATGTAGCGATACGGTCCCCGGCGCAAAATAGTGTCCGCCGCCGGATCGGCGGTGACCCGGAAGGAGCCACGCGTGAAGCTGCGGCGCGCCCAGACGACGAGGGCAACCGCCGCGACCTGACCTGCAATGACCAGCGGCGACGCGGAAATCAGGCTGTGAAGAGCCGCCAGCCCGAGGATGGCCAGCAGCAGGAGAAAAAGGCCGACATTGGCCACAACCTTTGACATGGGGTGGGGTGATTGGGGGCGAAGAAGTCCGGATTAGCCGGCACCGAATGCCGATTTGCTCCCTTGTCAATCGTGGCGCCGGCGGGCGAAAATCCAGTAGAAGTAGGCCAGCAGGACGCCGCCCGCGATCAGGGCGATCGGCCAAACCTTCTGCGCCGTCGTCTGCGGATCCAGCCGAGGGACGAGCTGCGGGGCGAGAACGACCGCGATCAGCACGGCCACAGCCGCGCTCCAGAATCTCCTGATCCGCCGGGGACCGGGCGGGTCGGAAATGCCCGCCTTGATCCGATGGCTCGCCGGAAAATAAACCGCCGCTCCGAGGGCCAGCAGCGCGACGCCGATCCACCGGCCGCCCAGCAGCTCGGCCAAGCCGCCGGCGCCGATCAGCACCCAGCCGAGGTTGAACTGCAGTCGGAGGCGCTTGGCGGGATCCATGGCCGCCGGATCACTGCAGTTGCACGTCCCAGACTTTGGAACGGCGCGCGGTGCCGTCCGGTCCGCTGACCTCGAGGACGACCACCAGGTTGCCCGGCCGTTGGTACTGATGGATGGGGTTCTGCTCGCTCGAAGTGGTACCGTCGCCGAAATCCCAGTGCCACGAAGTGATCCGGCCGACCGACCGGTCCTTGAAAGCCACCAGGCGGCGGTCCATGTCGATTACCTTCCAGCTCCATTGCGCCTCGAGCTTCGGCCGGAGCACCGGTTCGAGCGGCATAAGCCGGAAGGCGCAGAGCTGCGAGGCGTTGCCGTACATCGTGTGGTGGCGGGAGAGGTTCCAGAAACCGTTGTTGCCGCGTTTGTTGACGTCGTCGTAGTCGATGACCGCGAAGCTGAGGCCGATGATCTTGTTCTCGGCGAGCACCGATTCCACGGCGCGTTGCGGACCTTCCGGCCCGGCGTAGTCAAAGGGCGTGATCCAGAACTCCAGCACGAGTTTGCCGGACTGTCCGGGCTTGAAATGGTAGGAGCAGGCGGCGTTGGCCCACGGCAACTCCTTGATCCAGGTCGCGGCGCTCCAGGCCATGCACCAGTCCTTCCCCTCCGCCGGGGTGAAGATGTGGTAGTTCTGCGCCTGCACGCCGTGGATCGCCCAGTGGGCCGCGTCCACGCTGATCCGGTCGTCCGGCGCGGCGGCCGATTCGCCCACCTCCGCCGGCGTCCAGAATTCCTTGTGTCCCTTGTCGATCAACGGACCGCCGGACGCGTCGCCGTCGACCACCACCTCAAACGTGTCGTTGTGCAGGTCCGGCCGGGCGAAGTCCCAGTAATTATCGTACGCCTCGTAGAGAAAATAGAGGCGATTGAGGCCCTTGACCCAGCCGACCCGGATCTTGACATCCAAGTCCTTGGGATCGGGCGCGGCGTGCTTGTGCGAATCGTCGACGAACTGATCCATGCCGATGACGTAGTCGTCCGGCACCATGGCCCAGTCGTCGGCATTTCCGTCCACCCGCGGTATCATGTTGGCGGGAAACTGGAACACCTTGAAGGTGACCTCCGGGCGATCGAGGGCGGAGGCGGCGGAGGCGAGCGCCAGGACGAAAGCCACGAGACACCAGCGCGGGGAATTCATGTTGGGGAGGGGGAAGGGGCGATGCTAATCGCTCTGCGGGGTGGTGTTGGCCCACGCCGGCGGCGGCCCGTGGCGAAACTCGGAATGGCGGATCTTGCCTCCGACGTACGAGAGAAATCCACCCAGGCCCAGCGCGGCCACGGCTGTCACCAAGGTCAGGATCAACGCCGGCCGATGCAATTTGGGGAAGCGCCACCACCCCGCCAGCGCTGCTGCGGCGATTACGGCCGTCGCATCATAGACCCAGACGATGCGTTCGCCGAGGTTGGCGTGCCAATTGAGCCACGCCTGGGCCTCTGCATACGACATCGAGTAAACCCGGTCGTAGGCTTCGTGGCCGTAATGCGCCACGAGGGACGCGGAAGCCGCCGTCAACAGCACCAGCAGCAGGCCGATGGCCTCGCCCGAACGGCTGCGGAAAACCAGGGCCAGCCCGAGCGAAAAAAGACCCGCCGCCAGTCCGTAGACCGGCAGCGGGTGCAAAAGGACGTGGACGTATTCCGGTTGCCCGAGGGCCTTCAGGAATTCCGCCCACATGGACTGCATGCAGGAGGGACTACTTTACGATCTGGATATTCTCAAGCAGGTTGATGCCGTCGCGATTCACGAACTTGCCTTTCACCGTGATGGTCTTGGCGGCGTACTGGGCGAGTTCGGAGTTGGCCGGCATATGGTCGCCGATCAACAGGTAGGTCTTGCCGTCCGCGGCCTTGATGCCGACCGGCAGGCCGCTGTTGATGCACTTCTGCGCGCATTCCGCGTGGCCGGGTCCGTGCGCGCCGTGATCGAGGTAGCAGGCCATGTCGAGGATTTCGCCCGTGACCGTGAGCTCGCTGCCGTTCGCGGCCATGTTCATGTGCCCCATGGAGTCGCCGGACATCTTCATGTGTCCGCCGGACGTGCCCATGCCGCCCTCGTCGGCCGCCCGCGCGGTGAGCGGAGCAAAGGCCAGGACGGCGCCGGCGGCCAATAAAGCGAGGAGGGAAGATTGGAGACGAATGCGTTTCATGATGGATCGGGATTGAGGTTGGGTGATGCGATGCGAACCGGGGATGACCTCGGCCGATGAGGAGGGTCATACCCTCCGCAGAATGCCGGAGAATGCAACCAACCGGGTTTTTCCCCGGTTTCCGGCTCAAAGCGCCGCTTCGCCGCGGGCGCCGGTGCGGACGTTGATGGCGTCGGCGATTTCGGCGATGAAGATCCGGCCGTCGCCCGTCGCCCCCGTGTACGCCACCTGGCGGATGAGGTCGACAAAACGGCCGGCCTCCCCGTCGCGACACACGATCTCGAGCTTCGCCACGGCGCAGTACTTGTCGCCGTATTTCTGGAAGAAGTGGTGCTCGGCGGTGTCCTCGTCGACGTTGGCGCCGATGGCGTCGACGCGGATGACCGTGATGTCGCGGGCGCCCGCCGCCTCCAGGTCGCGGATCACGGAATCGAGGACGGTGGGGCGGAGGTAGGCTTTGATCTCTTTCATGACGAGGATGCCTCCGGGATCGCCGGCCGCGGCGCGGCCGGTTTCGGCAGGTGGCGGACCCGCCAGACGTAGTAGATGGCGGGATAAACCAGGAGATTCAATATGGTCGAGGTGACGACGCCGCCGACCATGGGGGTGGCGATCCGCTTCATGACATCGGCGCCGGCCCCGTGGCTCCACAGGATGGGCAGGAGGCCGGCGATGATCACGGCGGCGGTCATGACCTTGGGCCGGACGCGCTTCACGGCGCCCTGATCGATGGCGTCGCAGAGGTCCGCGGTGCCGCGCAGGCGGCCGGTGTGCCGCCACTCGTCGAACGCCAGGTCGAGATAGAGGAGCATCACGACGCCGGTCTCGGCGTCGAGGCCGGCGAGGGCGATGATGCCGACCCAGACGGCGACGCTCATGTTGTAACCGGAGAGGTCGAGCATCCAGAAGGCGCCGACCAGGGAGAACGGCACCGCCAGCAGGACGATGGCGGTTTTGGTGAGCGACTGCGTGTTGAGATAGATGATCAACACGATGATCAGCAGGGTGAGCGGGATGACCGTCATCAGGCGGTGTCGCGCTCGCTGCATGTACTCGTACTGCCCGCTCCACACGATATTGTAGCCGGTGGGCACCTTGATCCGGCCGCTGGCGATCGCAGCGTTCAACACCTTCTGGGCACGGGTCACGTAGGTGCCGATGTCGACGCCGTGGACATCCACGTAGATCCAGGCGTTGGGGACGGCCCCTTCGCTCTTGATACCCATGGGCGCGGACACAATGCGCAGTTTGGCCAACTGGCCCAGCGGCACCTGGGCCGGGCCGGTGGAATCCGTCGGGGCCGACATGCCGGACATCCCGTCCGCCTCGTCCATGGCGCCGCTTGCGGCGACCGCGCCCGGCCCGGTACGGACGGGGATCGCGATGCGGCGGAGGGCATCGAGATCCTCCCGGTAGTCGCGGGCGTAGCGCAGGATCACGTCGTAACGCTCGAGACCCTCGACGGTGGTGGTCAGCGGCATGCCGCCGAGCGCCACCTTGAGCACGTCCTGGACGTCGCCGACGGTGAGCCCGTAGCGCGCGATGGCATCGCGGTTGATTTCGAACTCGATGTAGTTGCCGCCCAGCACCCGTTCGGCGAAGGCGCTGCTGGTGCCGGGCACCTGGCGGATGAGCCCCTCGATGTCCTGGGAGATGCGGTCGATCTCGGCGAGGTCGGGCCCCGCGACCTTGATGCCCACCGGGGTCTTGATGCCGGTGGAGAGCATGTCGATGCGGGTCTTGATCGGCATGGTCCAGGCGTTGGTCAACCCGGGTATCTGCACGGCCCGGTTCAGGGCCTCGGTCAATTCGTCGACCGTCCGGCGCCGGTGGGCGATCACGCGGCCGGCCTCGTCGCGGATGTCCACGGCGGGCCATTCGTCCTCCGGTTTCAGCGTGATCGTGGTCTCAAGCATATCCAGGGGCGCGGGATCGGTGGCGGTCTCGGCACGGCCGGCCTTGCCAAACACGGTCTGCACCTCGGGGAAGCGGCGGATGATCTGGTCGGTCTGCTGCAGGAGCTCGCGGGCCTTGGTGGGGGAGATGCCCGGGAAGGTGGTCGGCATGTAGAGCAGGTCGCCCTCGTAGAGTGGTGGCATGAACTCCGCGCCGAGATGCTGGTAGGGGAAAAGGGCGTCGAGCTTGAGGGCGAGCTGCCGGGGGCGACCCTCGGGCAGGTGGTTCACCACCAGCGCCCGCCAGGGAAAGAACACCCAGACGACGATGACCAGGCTGACCGCAATGACGGCCCAGCGGAAACGGATCACCAGGCGCAGCAGCGGGTGGTAGATCCAGATGAGCAGGCGGTTGAGCGGATTCTTCTCCTCGGCCGGGATGCGGCCGCGGATGAAGAAGCCCATGAGCACGGGCGCCAGCGTGACCGAGAGCAGCGCGGCGGCGGCCATGGAGTAGGTTTTGGTGAAGGCCAGCGGCTTGAAGAGCCGGCCCTCCTGCGCCTGCAGGGTGAACACGGGCAGAAACGAGACCGTGATCACCAGCAGCGAGTAGAACAACGCCGGTCCGACCTCGATCGAGGCATCGCGGATGATGTCCCAATGCGGTTTCCGCCCGCCGTCGTGCTCGAGGTGCTTATGGGCGTTCTCGATCATGATGATGACGGCGTCGACCATCGCGCCGATGGCGATGGCGATGCCGCCCAGGGACATGATGTTCGAGCTGATGCCCTGCTCGTACATGATGATGAAGGAGGCCAGCACGGCCACCGGCAGGATGATGATCGCCACCAGGGCGCTGCGCGCGTGCAGGAGAAACAGCAGGCAGACCAGGGCGACCACCGCGCTTTCCTCGAGGAGCTTGTGCTGGAGCGTTTCCACCGACCGGTCGATCAGCGCGGTGCGGTCGTAGGCGACCGTCACCTTGATGTCGGCCGGCAGCGCCTTCATCGCCGCGGCCAGCCGCTGCTTCACCGTGGCGATGACCGAGCGCGTGTCGACCCCGTAACGCACGACCACGATGCCGCCGACCGTCTCGCCCTCGCCATCGAGTTCCGCGATACCCCGGCGCATGTCGGGACCGAATTGAACGTCGGCCACCTGCCCGAGCAGCACGGGCGTGCCGCCCGGACCGAGGCCGACGACGACCTTGCGGAGGTCGGCCAGGCTCGAAATGTAGCCTTTCACCCGCAGCATGAATTCCTTCTCGCCCATCTCGATCGAGCGGCCGCCGACCTCGCCGTTGCTGCGCCTGACCGCCATCGCCACGTTGTTCAGCGACAGGCCGTAGGCGCGGAGGCGGTCCGGATCGACGGTGATCTGGTACTGCTTGACGAAGCCGCCGACCGACGCCACCTCCGCCACGCCCGGGACGCTCGAGAGCTGGTATTTCAGGTACCAATCCTGGATCGACCGCAGTTCGGCCAGGTCGCGTTTCGGCGAGTTGAGGGAATACATGAACGCCCAGCCCACCCCGGTGGCGTCCGGGCCGAGGCTGGGCGTGACCCCCTGGGGCAGGCTGCCGGTGAGGCCGCTGAGATACTCGAGCACCCGGCTGCGCGCCCAGTACGGATCGGTGCCGTCCTTGAAGATGACGTAGACGAAGGAAAAGCCGTAGAAGGAATAGCCGCGCACCACCGTGGCGCGGGGCACGGACAGCATCTTGGTGGTGATCGGGTAGGTCACCTGATCCTGCACGAGCTGCGGCGCCTGCCCGGGCCATGGCGTGTAGATGATGACCTGCGTGTCGGACAAGTCGGGGATGGCATCCAGCGGGATGTTGCGCAGGGCGTAAACGCCCCCGAAGATCACCGCGGCGGTCCCGGCGAGCACCAGGAACTTGTTCTTGAGCGAGAACTCGATGATGGCCTTGAGCATGGCGGGGGAGCGGGCCGGCGGGGCCGCGGGTCAGGAGCGGCCGGCGGCCGGGGCTGTCGCGTAGACCGGCTCCATGTCCATGCCCATCGAGTCCTTGCCCGGGTGCTCGCTGATCTCCCCCGGGTTCATCGTGGATTGGTGGTACTTGATCCGCCGTCCGTCCGGGTCGATGGCACCGGTCGTTGGGGCCTTCGCGGCCGGAGCCGGAGCGGGCGTGTGCAACATCTTCTGGATGGCTTCGCGAAGCTGGCTTTCCGAATCGAGCATGAATTGGCCGGAGATGACCACACGTTCACCGGCGTGGAGACCGGAGAGCACTTGGTATTCATTGTCGTCGGTCCGCGGCCCCAGCTTCACTTCCTGGGGCAGGAATTCGCCGTTGGCCAGGGCCACAAAGACGGTGTCGTGTTCGCCGCTGCGCAGCACGGCCATGTCGGGCACCAGCACCGCTGACGGGCTGAGTTCGGACTCGAGCCGCACGTCGACAAACATCCCCGGCTTGAGCACGAGGTCGGGATTGGACAGCACGACGCGCGCCTGGGCGGTGCGGGTTCCCGGTTCGACGTCGGGGATGAGCAGGTCGACCTTGCCCGCGAACGTGCGATCTCCGCCGTAGGTGGTGTGCACGACCACCGGTTGGCCGGTGTGGACGAAGACGAGGTCGTTTTCGTAAACCTGCGCGTTGACCCAGACGGTGGACAGATCGGCGATCCGGTAGATGCGCATGCCGGGCTTGATCATCATGCCTTGGACGACGTCCTTGGCGATGACCACGCCGGCGACCGGCGAGCGGAAGGTGTAGGTGCGCTGTGCCTGCCCGGAGTGCGCCAGGCCCGCGAGGACGGCGTCGGGGAGGTCGAAGAGGCGCAGGCGTTCGCGCGCCGCCTCGGTCAGCGGTCCGCCATCGGGCCCTTCGCTCCGCACCGCGACCAGATAGTTGAGCTCCGCGTTGTAGAGATCGGGCGAATAGATTTCGAACAAGGGGTCACCCGCCCGCACTGTCGTCCACGTGGCGTCGACGAAAAGCTTCTCGATCCAGCCCTCGTACTTGGTGGTGATGTCGTGCAGGCCTTCCTGGTTGAACTCCACGGTGCCGACGGCGCGGATCGACCGGCGCACGGGCCCTTCGCGGACGATGCCGGTCTTGAGGTTCATCTTTTGGATCGTGACGGGATCGATGGAGATGAACGGGGAACCGGCGGCGCCGGCTTCATCGGCATAGACGGGCACGAGGTCCATACCCATCGGAGACTTGCCGGGATGGTCGGAAATGTAGGTCGGATCCATCGGGGCGCGCCAATAGAGGATCTTGCGCTGGGCCGAGGTGCCGCGGGTCTGGCCGTCGGCCGGAGGATCATTCGCTGGCGGCGCCACATTCGCCCGGACCGCCGCGAGCTTCATGCCGCAAACCGGGCAGTTGCCGGGGTGGTCGAGGAGAATCTGCGGATGCATGCTGCAGGTGTAGAGCTGCTTGGGCGTGTCCGCGGCTTCGGCCGCGCGGGCGGCCGGTCGTGCCAGCCAAAGGCTGCCGGCGGCCAGGCCTGCGACGGCGGCGCTCAGTCCCAAAACGAGGCGAACGGTTTTCATGCGAAGAAAGGATCAGGGGGATGACGGTACGGCCGATTCGGCAGCGGCAACCAGAGGCGCGCCCGGCGGGGGCTGGCCGGCTACCAACAGCGACAGATCCGCCAGGGTTTTCTCGCGATCCCGCAGCGCGGCCACGCGCTCGATCTGCATGCCCAGAATCATCGCTCGCGAATCGGGGATCATCGCGAAAGTCATCATGCCCGACTGGTAGGCGGCCTGGGCCGACTCCAGGGATTGCCGCACGCTGGGAATGGCCACGTGGTCGAGATAGCCGACCATCCGGTCGGCTGCGCGGACCATGTAGGTCATGCGCGCGAGGTCGGCGGCGACCATCAGCTCTTCGGCCCGGAGCCGGGCGATCGAGGCGTCGTGGCGGGCCTCCGCTGACGCGATCTCATCGGCGATTTTTTGTCGCCAGATGGGGAGCGTCAGGGCCGCCTGGGGCCGCCACATGATCGGATTCATCTTGACGTCCGCCATCAGGCCGGCGGCGAGGTTGGGCGTCCGGGACTGTTCGGCCACGGAAACTTGGACGACCGCCATCTCCACCATCGCCCGCATTTCGCCCAACCGGGGATTGGCGGCCTCGGCGGCGGCCCAAAAGGCATCGTCGTCGGGGACCGGCGCGGTCGACGGGGTGAAATGCGTCGGCCAGCCAGGATCGGGAGCGGCGCGCGCCAGGCCAAGGGCCGCCTTAAAGCGGGCGCGCAGGGCACCGCGCTCGTCCTCAAGGTTGGCGATCTCCATGCGGCGTTGTCCGATTTGATTGACGAGCTGGGCCTGTGCGGCGAGCGAGCCGGCGGCACGCCCGGTGGTGTAGTCCGACTGGCTGGCGGCGAGCGCTTGCTGGAGAACCGCCAGGACCTCCTGCTGCAGGCGCACGGTTTCCTCCAAGGCGGTGAGATCAGCCCACGACTTCTTCACCTCGGCCGCGGTGCGGAGGACGGCGGTGACGTAACGGCGGTGGGCCACCTCGCTCGCCGCCGAGGCCTCCCGCGCCATCGCGGCGCGCCGGCCGCCGGACATGAGGTCAAACATCAGTCCGGGCATGATCGAGGTGACCATGCTCCGGATATCCATCTGGAACGTGAGCTTCGGATCGGGCAGCGCTCGAGCCGGCGCGATCGCCGAAACCGCCGCCCGCCAGTCATCATAGGCCGCCTCGATTTGCGGGTGTTCAAACAGGGCGAAGCGCAGGTAATCGGCCAGGGGCGCGTCCGGGGCGGGGAGCGGCAGATCCGGGCGGGAGCCTTCGGGACGCAGTAGGACGCCGGTTTTCCGGATCTGATCCTGGGCGGCGCGTTCCTCGCGGGACGCAGTGACACACCCGGTCAAAAGCACCGCCAGGGCGGCGCCGGTGAGGAATAGGCGGTGCACGGCGGAAAGGGCGGGTCAGCCCTTCGTTTCCTCCGTCACCACACCGCAGGTGGCCATGTCCTTTCCCAGGTAGGGATTCGCTATTGCCCGGGTGCTCTGCACCCAGTCCGCGTCGGCCATCGGGCAATGCACGAGAAAGTATCCCTGCTCTTGCCGTGCGAGAGTCATGGCCTCGCTGCTCAGAGTTTTGAATTCCGTCCGGGCTGCCGCCAGGTTGGCCGCCTTGCCTACCGCGGTGGCGGCTTGGGCCATGTCTTTTTGTTGAAGCTGGCCCGCCTCGACGGCGAGCGCGCAGGCGGCCGATTGGGCGGCGGTCAGATCGTCCGCCGCCAGGGCGGTCGACACTTTTTCATAAAGGGGCAGCAGGCGGGCCGGCTTTTCCGCGGCGCGCGCGATCGGGACGAAACCGGCGCCGGCGACGGTCAGGATGGCGAGAAGGACGCTGGTGGTTTTCATGTTCGCCGGGTTCTACGCCCCAAGCGGCATAATCCCTCGGAAAAACCGTCCCAATAGCGCGCGGGCATGCCATTACGGGTGGGTTGACTGCGGAGCGCTCAAGTGCCCGTACACCAACGTCGCAGGGCGGTCCCCGGGGGCTTCGCCGACCGCCGGATCGGCTCCGGCCGGCCGCCCGGTGAAGGAGGTGGCGGCACGGGCGAATCGTGCGGCGGCCTGGGATCGCGAAGAAACGCCGGTCCCACGCAATGGCGCCTGCTGGAGGCGCCTCCTTGCGGGGTTGGGGATTAACGATGTCCGCCCATCATGCCCCCGCCCATCATCCCGCCGCCCATCATGCCCCCGTTCATCATCCCGTTCCCGATGGCGGGACCCGGCCGGGTGCCGTCGTTTTGCGCAGTCTGCACCCCGGAACGGTTCGACAGCGAATTCTTGGCGAGCAGTTTGCGCGTCTTGGCGACCGTTTTGGCGGTGACGGCGCTCGCCTGATTGCCCCAACTGTTCGAAACGTAAGTCAGCACATCGGCGACCTGGCGGTTGCTTAGGTTCAGGTTGGGCATGACGTTGTTGTAGCTTCGCCCATTGACCTTAACCGGGCCCTGCAATCCTTGCAGGACGGTGGTGATGGCGCGGCCGCGGTGATTAAGCAGCAAGTCGGAATCGGCGAGGGGCGGGAAGGTTCCGGGAATGCCCTGGCCGTTGAGCTGATGGCAGGAAAAGCAGATTTGCTGGTACACCTGTCGGCCTCGAATCAACTGGTCCTTCGTCACCGGCGCGGGTCTTTCCCCGGCGGGCGCCGCGGCGGCCGCCAAAGCTGTGCTCACGATCGCTGCGAAAATGTGGATGCCTTTCGTTTTCATGATCGTAGGGTGATACGCCGGCAGGCGCGCCATCCCTCACGGAGACACTGGGGAGGCCGGCATCTTTCGTCGGCTGCGTGGATGGTCCCGGCCTGTCACCGGCGCTCACAAATACGGGCAGTGGATGCCGAGATGCGGGAAAAGATTGTGCGGCACGGGCAGCAGGATGAGCAGGAGGATCGCGAAGTTGAAATACCCCAGCCATTTCCGGGCCGGGTTCAACGGGGAGGCGTCGTTGGCCGACGGGGCGTCGTGCGTGCCGGCAAAGAACAGCACCAGCACGGCGAAGAACAGCAGGCCGGGCCAGACGAACAACGCCAACAGCAGCAGCGCGCCGGAGGCGAGGATCGACAGCCGGTGCGCCCCCGCCGGCCCGAAGGCCGCGTGCGCGATGTGGCCGCCGTCGAGCTGGCCGATCGGCAGCAGGTTCAGCGCGGTGACGAGCAGCCCCAGCCAGCCGGCGTAGGCCAGCGGATGGAGATGGATCGTATGGCCGGCCGCCAGCGTGCCGCCGAGCGAGAGCTTGGCGAGCAGCGTGAGCATGAGGGAGGAGCCGATGTCGAGGTTGCTGCCGAAGAGACCCGCGATGCCGCCCGGGGGCGCGGCGGCGGACAGGGGCGCCACCTGGGACAGCCGGAGCCCGATCAACAGCGCCGGCACGGCGAACGCCAGGCCGGCGAGCGGCCCCGCCACCGCCATGTCGAACAGCGACTTGCGGTCGGGCGCGAGCTCCCGCATCCGGATGAAGGCCCCGAACGTCCCCAGACCCAGCGGCACGGGTATGAAGTAGGGCAGCGACACGTTCATCCGATGGTGCCGCGCGGCGAAGAAATGACCCAGCTCATGGGCGCCCAGAATCACCAGCAACGCCAGGCTGTACGGCAGGCCGTGGATGAAGCCTCCGGGATCGGACAGCAGGTTGATCCCCTCGAGGGCGGCTCCGGCCCAGGTCGTGGTGCCGAGGGTGAGGATGAACAGCGCCAGGTTCAGCAGGGGTCGCGACCGCATGGGAGCGGTCGTCATCACGCCGGGTGGCAGCAGGAGCACGCGCGTCTCGCCCGCGCCGGCGTCCTGGAGAATGATTTTGCGGTCAAGGCCCGCCAGGCTCGCATTCAGCCGGGCGTAGGCCGCGCCCGGTTCCTGTCGCAGCTGGCCTTCGAACTCCAGCACGCCCTGGCGGGCCTTTTTGCCGTTGACCGCCAGGACCTCCCGCACGGCGGCGTCGAGCACGGGATCGTTGAAGCCGGCCTCGTCCAACAACGGCGGTTTGGCCTCCTCCGCGCCCCCCGGTCGCCGGGTCAGGCCCAGCAGAATGAAGAAGCCGATGATCAGGATCAGCCAGAAGGCCAGCGGTCCGAGCATGGCGCCCGTCGTCGGCAGAAAAAAGAGGGCCAGCAGCAGGAGGATGGCGAGCCACCACAGGCTGGCGGCGGCGGATTGGTTCTTCATGAGTTCTCCATGATCGGTGTTCCCTGGTGACGTAATATAACCGAACAGGGTCCGGCCGCCAGAAGACCGTCGTCCCGCCACCACGGTTTGGCCCGCCGGGGTTCGTCTCAATCGGTCGGACGGGCGGCCCCGACGAACGCAGTGATCAGGGGATGGCGTTCGCCGCGCAGCGCCGAGCGCTCGGGTTGAAACAGCGTGCCGATGAAGAAGGGATGGCCGGCCAGCTCCCCGGCGCGCACTTCCCCGGCGGCATCGAAGCCGGTGAAGCGCAAGCCCGCCGCCTCGAGCCGCGCCCGCCACGCGGGATTGGGTCCATAACGGCAATGGTAACCCTCGGTGGTCGGCCGGC
>JBJKRD010000238.1:0-2643 GCA_046704925.1 Opitutaceae bacterium
GGGCGTGGGTCTGGGCCTGGCGCGCAGCGGCGGTGAACGCCGGATCGGGGCGGACGCCCGCCAGGGGCGCGCCCAGCATCGCCAGGGGCCGGCGGCGGCGCGGGAGTAGCCACGCCGCCAGCGCGGCGAGCGGCTCGCCCGCGCATTGTCGGCGCGCTTCCCAGATGCGCTCGTCCTCGGTCACCGCCGGCACGAACAGCCGCCAACCGGCGCACGGGCCGTCCCGCGGATCGAAGGCGACGACGGCGCCCGCACATTCCACGCCGGCGAGATAAAAGAACTCGCTGTGGGCCCGGAACGGATGAGTCTGGTCGGAATTCTCCGGCAGCGGGATGGGATCGCCGGCTCCGGCGAGCAGGATTCCGTTCCCGAGGTTGAGGGCGCCGGCGACCCGGGCGCGCCGTTGGGAGAGCGAGGTGAACATAAGCTGGAATTCGGGCGGCGATGACGGCCGGCGGCAAGCCCGTCCGGGGACGGGCGGGATCCACCCGCCGCGAGGGCGCGGAACCCTCCGCGGGCGAGAGGCGCGCCCGCGTCAGAGCCAGGGCGGCCGGGTGCGGCTCGTTTTCGGATGCGGCACGATCACCACCGGGCAGGGCGCCTTGCGCAGCACGCCCTCGGTGGCGCTTCCCACCAGCCGCCCGGTCGCGCCGCCCTGACCATGGGAGCCCATCACGAGCAGGCTGGCCCCCAGCTTCACACACCGGTCCACGATCTGGGGCGCGGGCACGCCGCGGAGCAAGGCGGTCGACACGCTGAGCTTGTCGAGTTGGAGCCGCTTCTCGTAGCGGGCCAGCCGGCGCGCCGCGACCTGTTCGGCCGCGGCAATCATCTCCTCCACATCCTCGGGGGAGGTGCCCTTGGCCCCGGTGAGCTGCGACGGCTGGACGACATGGAGCAACACAATGCGGGCGCGCAGGGACTCGCCGAGGCTGGAGGCGGCCTCAAACACCCGATCGGTCACGGTCGAAAAATCCATGGCGGCGACGATGGTCATGGGAGGGGGAAGGGACTCCTAGGTAGCACCATTTCCCAAGTTTGCGCAAATCCGGAGTGCGCCGCCCGCGGGCCTCGGCGACCCGCCCCCTGCTGCGACGTTCGGGCGGCGGCTCCTGCGCCTTCCTCGGTTGACGGCCAGAGCGCGACCGGCCGGGTCCGCGGATCGCCCGCGGCGCCAGCCGTCCGGCGGTCACCGACCATGAAGACGGCCGCGGCTGGCCGGGCCGGACGGCGCCGTGCACGGCCGGGTTGCGCTTTCCCCCGCCGGGCTTCAAGTTGGAGCCACCGCCGTGAAATTCACCCAGCCGCAGGCCGACGTTTACGTGCCGTCCGGCATCGCCCCGGACGCCGCCCTGGCGCGCACCACGCATCTTTGCGTGGCGGCGCACCCGGACGACATCGAGATCATGGCTTACCACGGCATCGCGGCCTGCCAGGTCCGCAAGGACCGCTGGTTTTCCGGCGTGGTGGTGACCAACGGCGGAGGCAGCCCGCGCGCCGGCCGCTATGCGCGTTGGAGCGACGCGCGGATGCAGGCGGTCCGCCGGCGGGAGCAGCGCAAGGCCGCCCGCCTCGGCGGCTACAGCATCCAGATTCAACTGGCCCACTCCAGCGCGGCCGTGAAGCGGCGCGGGCAGCCCGCGGTGGCGGGCGATCTGCGCCAGGTGTTCGCCGGCTGCCGGCCGGACGTCGTGTATCTGCACAACCCCGCGGACAAACACGACACCCACGTGGCCGTGTTCCTGCGCTGCCTGGAGGCGATCCGGTCGCTGCCCAAGCCGCAACGGCCGCGGCATGTCTACGGCTGCGAGGTCTGGCGCGATCTCGACTGGCTCCCCGACCTGGAGAAGGTGGTGCTCGATGTCTCGCCGCAGCCGCGGCAGGCGCGGCGGCTGCTGGAGGTGTTCAAATCGCAGGTCGCGGGCGGCAAACGTTACGATCTGGCGGCCCTGGGGCGCCGGGCCGCCCATGCGACCTTCCTTTCGGCCCACGCGGCCGACACGGCGCCGGCGGTGACGTTTGCCATGGACCTGACGCTGCTGGCCAAGGTCGATTCGCTGGACGTGGAGGCGTACGTGCGCGGTTTCATGCGCCGGTTCCGCGACGAGGTGGCGGCGCGCCTCCGGCGGTTCTCCTGAGGCGCGGCGGCGGCGGGCGCGAACGGTCCGGCCCCGGCCGACCGGCGGCCACTAACCGGTTGATGGAAGGCGGATGTTGCGCTAGGGGGTGAAGCGGTCGCCCCATGGCAACAGTGCGCGTGCACGCGTGGGGCGCGGAATCATGCCAGCATTTCTCCCATGAAACCCCGTGAACGTTGGGCGAACATCCTCGGCGTCGTCGGTGGCGTCGCCCTGTTGGTCGGAGCCGTCGATCCGCTGGAGGGCTCGATGGTCATCCTGCTCGGCAGCGGACTGGTGACCCTCGCCGCCATCGTCGGCCAGGCGGAGCGTCGGGTGGTCAACCGGCGGCAGTCGGTCTTCGCGCTGGTCGCGTTCGGGGTGGGGGCGCTGTTCGGCCTGAGCATGGTCGGCGGCATCGGGGGACCGGCGGGACACTCCGCGTGGTGGGGATTGCTGATGGTGCCGTACCCGATCGGCTGGTCGCTGGGCGTCTGGGGCCGGGGCGTTCCGCGCTGGGTGTCGC
>JBJKRD010000239.1:0-2643 GCA_046704925.1 Opitutaceae bacterium
CCAAATGGTGTGGGCAGTATTGTTCGAGAATCGTTCGCCAACTGCATGGTGCCGGCTTGGGTCGCGGGCGTCCGGGCGTCTCCCGGGATCACCGCGCGGATTCCAGCCCCACGGGCGGAAGCGCGAAGCCGGCGGCCGGCGCTGGCGGCCGCCCACGCGCCTTGTCCTCGATGAATTGCCGGATGGCTCCGACCGTGCCGAGGTGCCGCGGATCGGCGTCGATCGCGATCCCCAGCACTTCTTCGACGAGCATGACGGCTTCGATCGCGGACAGCGAATCGATGCCCAGATCCTCGCGCAAGCGGAGGTGGTCGTGCGGGCCCGCCGGTTGCGGGAGGCGGCCGGCGGCCGCAAAGCGTTCGAGGATGCCGGTGACCAAGCCGGGCAGCAGGGCGGGATCGCCGGTACGCCGAAACCGGCGCGCCGCCTCCAGGATTGCGGGGGAGCAGCGTTTCAGGGCCGCGCGCAGGTCGTCGTCGAAGTTCGCGGCCCCCGGGGGCGCGGTCGTACCGTCACCCGCTGGTCCGTCCGGGAATTTCCGTCGTTTCATGGCTGATTCAGCTCGGCGGCGGCAGTGCGTGATCGCCGGCAATTGAGACACACGAATGCTCGCCGTTTGTCACAGCTCCAGACCAGTCTTTTTTGGGTAGGTTCGAATCCGCCGCGCGCCGGCAAACGGGGCGGCAGGGTCGCGTGGCGCGCCCGGTGCCGCGACGGCCGGTATGCGGGGACCGAATCGGCCCGCCGTGGCGATGGGCCGAAGGGCGACGGCCGAAACGTTCCGGCCATTGCGCCCTCAGCTTCGGCGCAGGAGATGCGCGACCTCGGTCGCGGCCAGAAGACTGCGGGAGGCGTACGGCAGATCGCCGGGAGCAATCGGCCGGGCGCCTTCGATGCCGACACCTTTCGCCTCGGCAAATCGACCGCTGATGCTGTTCAGCCCACCGGACCCCGCGGCGTCCAGGAATTTGTCGCCAACCTTGAGCACGGCGCACTCGGCGCGGTGGCTCCATTTCCCGATCAACACCCAGATCCTGCCGCCGTAGATCTGCTGGAGGGCCTGGGCCACGATCAGGCAGCCGCCATCGAGAGGCCCGCTTCCCGCCGCCCTCGTGATCAACGCGCGAATGTCGTCGTCTGCGAACCGACCAAAGACCGGGGCGGCGGATAGCCCGGTCGCGGCCGAGGACGAAAGGGCGAGTGTCGGTAAGTTCATCGAACCCCTGAAAGGAATCTGTGTTGCTAGTTGTTAGCATTAACTATTCCGGAAGGCGGGTATCGGGATCGCGGCAGGCTAATGCGCTAACAAGTAATGCGTTAAAATCGTGATTTTTTCTTCATCGCGCGGGACGGCGCTGCCGGAATCGTAAGCTGTTCCTACACCTGGTTCCATCGAAGCCGGCTGGATGCAGGTAATCCGTTGATTTGCGGAGGATTACAAAGGACGGTTCGACGTCGGCTTATTTGACAATCTGCCTTCTGATTCATCGGTGCGACTCAAGGGGTGGATGTTCCGAGCGGCTCCTTTTGGTGAGACTGCCGGGAACGCACGATGGGGCACCCGGCCTTCCAACCGGGCCGCAGTCTTGGGATGCCTCGGGGCACGGGAACCAGGCTCGCGTGCCGCTTTGCGGATTGATTCCGGTGGCGCATGCGCAGGTGACGAGATTGCGCTTGGTGCACGGGAATCCCAGCGAGACGTCCTGTCTTGAAAAGCGGCCGCGACGGACGAAATGGTACGAGTCGATGCGGGATCGGGAGGTGGTCGCCCTTCCGCATCCCAAGGTGAGCGCCGCCGCGGACAAATGGACGGTCGCCGGCGGACCGGCCGCCGCCACGAACCGACGGTTCGGGCGTTTCGCAGACCTTGGCGGTGCGTTGACCGCGGACCAAAGGCGACTTAGGGTTACGCGGCTGATCCAGCCGTCCAATCGCTTGGAATGATCCCTGACGAATCGAACCGCCCCAACACCCCGAGAGCCGATGTCACGGAGACGGCGCCTGCGCGGATTGGCCCGGCGCAGGGTGCAGCTTGGCCGCGAGTACCGGCCTGACTCCGAGCGTCGACCGGGTTTCGCTACGGTGAACCGGTCAACTTTTTCCGTTCATCCATGAAAATCAAAAACTCCATCATCACGCTCGCCTTGGTCGGCCTGCTGGCCCCCGCCGGCTTTGCCGGCATGCCCTCCACCGTCACCATGCAGCCGTTTGGCAAGATGCCCAACGGCAAGGAGGCCTTCATCTATTCCCTGAAAAATGAGAAAGGGGCGGTGGTCGACATCACCAATTACGGCGGGGCCGTGGTACGGATCATCGTGCCTGACCGCCACGGTGAGATGGCAGACGTCGCGCTGGGCTTCAACGACCTGGCCGACTACCTCACGAAATCTCCGTTCTTCGGGGCCCTGATCGGCCGTTACGGCAATCGCATCGCGAACGGCAAGTTCACCCTTGATGGCCACACTTACAGCCTGCCGCTCAACGACAAGCCCGCCGGCATACCGTGCAGTCTCCACGGGGGCGACAAGGGCTTCGACAAACTGTTGTGGAAGGCCAAGCCGATGATCGTGAAGGGCCAGCCCGCCCTGCAGCTTCACCTGGTGAGTCCGGATGGCGACGAGGGTTATCCCGGGACGTTGAAGG
>JBJKRD010000240.1:0-4169 GCA_046704925.1 Opitutaceae bacterium
CCGCTGACGGTGGGGTTGTGTTTCAGATCGATGGCGTTGAGCAGCGTCACCAAGGGCGTCGCCGTGCCGCTATCGCCGTAGTCGGTGCTCTCGAAATACCGGATCGGCGAGGTGAGGTTCGCGCTGGCCGTTGTGCGGTAATAGATGCGGAATTGTCGCACATTGGAACTGTCGGCGGTCGAAACGCGGGTGACCAGCAGCAGGCAGTCGCCATAGGCGAGGAAGGTGCCGTAGGCGTCGGTCAGGAGCGGTGCCGTATCGGCGGCCAAATCCACACTGCCGTCGAGCGACCGGTAGTCGGGAAAGACGTAAAACTCGGTGGCATCCAGCGTCTCCTTGGCCACCTGCGTGGTGAAGTTGCGGAGGTTCGCATTGGTGGCCAGGCGCTGGGTATCCCTGTACATGGTCCGCAGACCGAACAGGAAGGTGCTCAGGGTCAGGCCGATGGCCATGACCGCGATCGTCATCGTCACCATCACCTCGACCAGGGTCATGCCGGCCGGGGGGCGGGGCGCGGAGGCTGGAGGGCGCGAGTTCATTGATCGAAACGGGTGCGGATGAAGACCTCGCGATCGCGGATCGTGCGGATCCCTTTGCCGTCGTTGAACGAGTAGGTGTAGACGATCGTGATTCGCTTGACGTCGTTCACGTCGCGGGTCCGGTCCGGCATTTCATCCACCCATACCCAGAGGTTGAGGGTGAGCGGCTGCGAGTTAATGCCCGTCACGGACGAGAGCGGAAGGGGACCGATGAAGTTATCGAGGGCCCCGATGGACGAAGCAGGCACCGCGGGACCGGGCGTCGTGGTCGGGGCCTGGGGATGCGGCTCCTCGCCCGGGGTGCACGGCGTGTAGACCGTGGCCAGCCAGTACGTACGGTCCTGGTTGACGCGCACGCGAATGTAGGGCGGGGGCCAGCCGGCCGGGGCGTTGTCGTCCACGGTTGTGCTGGGCAGCAGATCCTTATAATCCAGCCCCTTCATCTGCTCGACCAAGCCGTAGACCAGGCTGGTGACGGCCGCCTGCATCACGCTGCCCTCGGTGACACGCCGGGATTGTACGAAGGAACCGAGAAAGCCGAGCATGGCCGCGGCGAAGATCCCCAAGGCGACCATCACCTCGACGAGCGTCATCGCCGACGGTTGCGTGGCTTCGGCGGACAGCCGTCGCCAAGGTAGGAAGGGGGGCCCAACTCGATGCCGTTTGCAGCTGGAATGCATGGCAGGATCGGTGAAGCCACACTTATACAAAAACCGCTACGGTTTCCAAAGAGCCGAAAGGCTGAGAAAAAGACCCTAGATCGATAGGGGCTAACGGCCCTAGAAGCTGCCCGAAGACAGTCAATATCTGGAGGGCGACCCGCGGTCGCCGCCGATCCCCTTCGCGGCGCTGACGACGCAGCGCTCTCTACCAGGCCCGGTTTCCGAGTTTGCGGACAGTCTCCAGCAACACTCACAATCCGGCCAGCGGTCGGGCCCGGCTTTTTCGGGAAGACTTCGAGCGCGCAACCGCCGATTGGTGGTTCCCGGGTGAGTTGTGGCAACCGTGGACAGGTGCCGGACCGGGGCCGTCGCGGATGTTTCTTGGGCGCCCGGCCGGCGCCTCAGTCCGTGCGCAGGGCGTCGATGGGATTGGTCCGGGCGGCGCGGCGCGAAGGGAGAAACATCGCCAGAAAAACCACGGCGAGCATCGCTCCGGCCGTCAGGACAAGAACCCCGAAGGGCAGGGTGCCGACGCCAAAGAGCAGGCTTCGCATCGCCCGCTCCGTCAGCCACGCACCCAGGGCGCCCAGGGCGACTCCGTGGTCGAGGAGGCGTCCACCGAGACCGAGGAATTGGGCGAGAATTTGCCGCGGCAGCGCGCCGAGCGCCATGCGCACCCCGATCTCGCGCCGACGCTGGCTCACCGCGTAGGCCAGCACGCCGTAGGTGCCGATCGCGGCCAGCAGCAACGCGGCCGCGGCAAAGAGCCCGGCGAGGACCGCCGGCGATCGCCGGGCGACGAGGCTGTCGTCGATGCGCGCCTGCATCGGCCGCAGATCGTCGATCGGCAGCTCGGGGTCGAGCTCGAGGACGGCCTTCTGCACCATAGGCGCCAGCGCTCAGGTCGCCAGCGTCGAGCGCACCAGCAGCGTGAAGTAGCCGTTGTAGTAGTTGTTATAGGTGAAATAGACCGCGCCGTGGCCGGCGGGCTCGGCGAGGTCATTCTGTTTCACGCTCGCCACCACGCCGACCACGGTGGCGGCGTTCTTGTCGTCGACCTTGACGTCCTGCGCCAGGCGGCGGCCGATCGGGTCGGCGCCGGGCCAGTAGTAGTCGGCGAACGCCTGGTCCACGACGCAGACCCGCTGCGGCCGCTGGGCGTCCGCTTCGTCGAAAAGGCGGCCGCGCAGGAGCGGGATGCGCATCAGGGTCCAGTAATCGCTGCTGACGGCCGCCAGGAAGTGCGCGCGGATGTTCTCGCCGGGCCGGGGCTCGTGGCCTTCGACCGTGATCGCGCTGTCGTTGGAGTTGTTGGAAAAGGGCAGGTTGGTGTCGATCGCGACCTGGGTGACGCCGGGCAGGGAGCGGATTGCCGGAAGCAGCCGCCCGATGAATTCGCGGCGCGCGGCGTCGTCCCGGTAGTTTTTCCACGGCAGGGCGATTTGTCCGGTGAGGATGTCGGTGGGCTGGAATCCCGCCGGGGTGGCGAGAATGTGCCGCAGGCTGAGCCCGAGCAGGCCGGCGCCCGCGAGCACCACGAAGGCGAGCGCGATCTGGGCCACGATGAAGACGTGGCGCAGGCGCTGCGCCGCCCGGCCGGTGGTGCCCCCGCGGGACTCGGCCTGCAGGGTCGACGCCAGGTTCGCGTGCAGGCTGAACCAGACAATCGGCCCCGCCAGCGCCAGGCCGACCCCGACAGCCGCCGCCAGCGAAAAGACGGCGAGGCGGGCGTTGAAGGCGATCGCGGCGCCGAGCGGAAGCTGATCGGCCCCGAGGCTGCGGAGCAGCCCGACGCCGCCCCAGCCGAGCAGCAGGCCGAGGACGCCGCCGCCGAGTGCGAGCAGGGTGGTCTCGGCGATCACGTGCGCCGCGATGTGCCGGCGGCCGGCGCCGAGGGCCTGGCGGACGGCCAATTCCTTGGTGCGGCCGCTGGCGCGGATCAGCAGCAGGTTGGCCAGATTGACCGCGCCGATCAGCAGCAGGAAAAGGACCCCGGCTTGCAGGAGCAGGAGGGTGGGTTTGATCGTGCGCACGTAATCCCCGTGCAGGGAACTGACCGTGGTGTGGTAGCCCGCGCCTTTCACGATGGCGGCCAGGGGATCGCCTTCGAGCAGGCGGGCGTTGAGGGCGTCGATCTGCGCCTGGGCGTCGGCGATCGTCGCGCCCGGCGCCAGCCGCGCGATCATTTGCCAGCTGTTGTTGTGCCGCCGGTTGGGCTTCCGGTCGTCCGGCCCGAAGGAGCCGGGCCGGCAGAACTGCGCGCGGCTCGAGAGAAAACGGAAACCTGGCGGCAGTACGCCGATGACCGTGACCGTGAGGCCGTCGTTGACGAACGTCCGGCCCAGGACGTGGGGATCCGCGGCGAAATAGCTGCGCCAGAACCCGTCGGTGAGGATTGCGACCTGGTCGGTTTGATAGGTGAGCTGGCTCTCGTCGAACGCCCGGCCCATCGCCAGCGGCACGCCGAGCGTGGCGAAGAATTCCGGCGAAATCCGGAGGGTGGGCACGCGCTGCGGCGAGCCCGCGGCGCCCACGATCACGCTGCGCTCCTGGTAGAGTGACACCGACGCGAACGCGGGGATCGTGTCGCGTCGATCGAAGTAGTTCGGGAGGGAGGCGTTGGAACGTTCGACCCCGGCGCCCGGGTAGGCGTTGTTGACCGTGACGAGGCGGTCCGGTTGGGGGAACGGCAGGGGACGCACCAGGATGGCGTCCACGACGGCGAAGATGGCGAAGTTGGCACCCAGGCACAGGCCCAGCGTGGCCAGGGCGGTGGCGGTGAAACCCGGCGAACGGCCGAGCTGGCGGAGGGCGTGGCGGAGGTGGCGGATCATGCGGGGGATGGGTCGGCGTTGAACGCGACACCCGCCCCGACGGTCGGCCCGTCGGGCGGCGGCCTGCGATCGTCGTGGGAATCCGGCGGCATGGTCGGGCGGCTGGCGCGCAAGACTAGAACCCGGCCGCGGCC
>JBJKRD010000241.1:0-5335 GCA_046704925.1 Opitutaceae bacterium
GCCTTCGATTACGCCGCGGCCCGGCTTCTGGTCCGCCACGGCCGGAACGGCCTGGCGGTGCCGCCCGACCAGGAGGAGGCGTTTCTCGAAGCCGCCGTGACCCTGACGCGGGATGCCGGACTGCAGCGGTGCCTGCGGGACGCCGCCCCCCAGTCATTGACCGCCCACTCGTGGGAAGCCATAGTCTCGCTCTTCGAATCCGAACTGATGGCCGCCGCCGCCCGATGACGAAACTGCTCATCCTCACCGCGGGATTCGGTGAAGGGCACAATGCCGCCGCCCGGAACCTGGCAACGGCATGGGACGGGTTGGCGGGCCCGGGAACGGCGGGCACCATCGACCTGTTTGCCGAGGTCCGGCCGCGGGCCAACCGGATCGCCACCCGGGGGTACCTCGCCGCCATCAACGGCGCTCCGCGATTGTGGAGCGGATTCTACGCCTGGATCGACCGCAGCCGCATCTTTCCGCGCCACCTCTGGTTGCTGCGCCCCGAGCTCCGCCGGTTGGAACACCTGGTCGCCCGCGAGCATCCCGCGGTGGTGTGCAGCACCTTCCCGATGTACGCCTTTTTGCTGGCCGAGCTCGCGCGCGCCGGCCGCCTCACGGTGCCGTTCTACAACGTCGTCACCGACTCCATCAGCATCAACTCGCTCTGGGCGCGACCCCCGTGCGATGGCTGGTTCGTGCCCAACGAGGAAACCGCCGAGATCATGCGCAGCATGGGGGTGCCGCCCGCGCGCCTGCGGGTTCTGGGGTTCCCCGTGTCCGCATTTTTCGCCGAACATGCGCATGATCTCGCCCCGCCCGATCTGCGCGCGGGCGCCGCGCCCCGGGTGCTCTATATGATCCACTCGGGGGTCAGCCACGCCGAGTCGACGGCCCGCCGTCTTCTCGAAGAGACCGCCTGGGACCTCACCCTGGCGGTGGGCCGCGACCAGCGGCTGCGCCGCCGCCTCGAGCAATCCGCCGTCGGCCGGACTCGCCCGGCCCTGGTGCTCGGCTGGACCAGCGAAGTGCCCCGCCTGCTCCTGACCCATCACGTTGTGATCAGCAAGGCCGGGGGTGCCACCACCCAGGAGGCGATCGCCGCCCGGTGCCCCATGCTCGTCAACCAGGTAGTCCCGGGGCAGGAGGAGGGCAATTACGAGCTGCTCCGCCGCCACGATATCGGCGCGCGGGTCGATTCCGCGGACGCCGTTATCGCCGCGCTGCACCGGGCTTTTGCCGACCAGGGCGCCGTCTGGCACCGCTGGCGTGCCGACCTTGAGAGTCTGGCCCGACCCGACGCCAGCCGCGCGATCGCTGCGACCTTGCTCGCCCGGGCGACCTCCGCCACGGTGAGCGCCGCATGAAGACCCGTTTCATCTTCAACCCGCACTCGGGCAAGGGCCTGCGACATCCCGACCTCACGACCGTCGTCCGGGAGTTCATCGCGGGCGAACGGTTGGACGCCAGCCTCGTGCGGACCGAAGGCCCGGGGCATGCCACCGAGCTGGCGCGGGCCGCCGTGGCTGACGGCTGCGCCCGGGTGATCGCGATCGGGGGCGACGGCACCATGAACGAGGTGGCCCAGGCGCTCGTGGGCGTCCCCACGGCCCTGGGCATCGTTCCGGCCGGTTCGGGCAACGGGCTGGCCCGGCACGTCGGCCTGCCTACCCACCCCCGCCAAGCCCTGACGCTCCTGGCCAACGGCGGCGCCCGGGTGGTGGCCCTGGACACCGGCTCCGCCAACGGCTTCCCCTTCTTCAACGCCATGGGCCTCGGATTTGACGCGGAGATCAGCCGCCGTTTCAACCACCTCGCCCGCCGCGGCCTGTTCGCCTACTGCCGGACCGGTCTCGCCACGTTCGCCCGGCATCGCAGCGAATCGGTCACCATCGCTGATGCCGGCGGCGCCCGGCGGACCATCGACGCCTTCATGGTTTCGGTGGCCAACTCCGACCAATACGGCAACAATGCCCGGATTGCGCCCGGCGCCCGGATTGACGACGGCCTCCTCGACCTGGTGGCCGTACGGCCGCCCGGCTGGCTGGGCGCGGTGCCGCTGGTCACTCGCCTGTTTGTCGGCGGCTTCGACCGCAATCCCCGGGTCTGGCGGCTGCAGGGTCCGCGTTTTGTCATCGAACGCGCGGCCGCCGGCCTCATCCACACGGACGGAGAGACGCACGAAACCGGCGCCACCGTGGAAATCAAAGTCCTGCCCGCCAGCCTCCGTCTGGTCGTGCCGGCCACCTGCCGCCTCGGGACCACGGCGGTGGCGCCGCCCCGCCCCTATCCCTCGTGAACAAGAAACGTCTGCGCGCCCGCACGGTGATCATCTCCGACGTCCACCTGGGGACGCCCGACTGCAAAGTGCGCGAAGTGAACCATTTCCTGCGCACCGTCCGCTGCGAAAAACTCATCCTCAACGGCGACATCATCGACGGCTGGCAACTGCGGCGGGCCGGCAACTGGACCCGGGCGCACACCCGGTTCGTCCGCATCGTGCTGAAGAAACTGGAAAAGAGGGGCACCCAGGTCGTCTACCTCCGCGGCAACCATGACGACGCCCTGGCCAACATCCTGCCGCTTGAGTTCGAGAATCTGCAGATCGCCGAGGATCACATCCACGAGGGGCCGGCCGGCCGCTACCTCGTGCTGCACGGCGACGTCTTCGACACCATCACGCGGAACTTCGTGTTCCTTTCGCATCTGGGCGACTGGGGTTACAACGTGCTGCTCAAGCTCAACCGCGCCTACAACGCTTGGCGGGCCTGGCGCGGCAAGGAATACTGGTCGCTCAGCAAGGCCATCAAGGCCCGCGTCAAGTCCGCGGTGAGCCACGTCTCGAAGTTCGAGCAGCACATCGCCGAACTGGCCCGCGAGCGCCACTGTGTCGGCGTGATGTGCGGCCACATTCACACGCCGGCCGACAAAAGGATCGGGCCGGTGCATTATTTGAATTCCGGCGACTGGATCGAATCGCTCACCGCGATCGTCGAGCATGAGGACGGGCGCTACGAACTGCTCGATTTCGCCGCCTTCGTCCGGGAATACCCCATGCCCAGCGAGGATCCGGCCCAAGAACCGCCGGCGGAGCTCGTGCAGCTCTGACCGACCGGCGCGCTGATTCGCCGCCGCCCCGGGCCCACCGCGTCGCCCGCCCGCGGTTTTGCCTCGCCGCGCGTCCCATCCCCGGTTTCGTGGAGGGCGACCCCATGAGTTCTCCAGCTTCTTCCGCGCCCCGCGGAGGGTCGGCTCCCGCCGGAGCGTCCGACCGGTTCCCGCCGGGCATTCCCTACATTGTCGGCAACGAGGGTGCCGAGCGCTTCAGTTTCTACGGGATGAGGCAGATTCTCTACATCTACCTCACCTCGCTGTTCATCGGTTTCGCCGCCGAATCGGCCGTCGCGCCCGACCAACTGGCCGAAGCCAAGGTGCACGCCACACAGGTGGTCCACCTCTTCAATGCCGGAGTTTACCTGTTCCCCATGATCGGGGCGATCCTCGCGGACCGCCTGCTGGGCAAATACCGGGTCATCTTCTGGGTGTCGCTGATCTACTGCGCCGGCAACGCCGCCATGGCGCTGGCCGGGCACCTCGGAACCACGGGCGCCCTGCACCTGACGACGCTGGCGGCCTTTGGCGGACTGATCCTGATCGCGCTGGGTTCCGGCGGCATCAAGCCGTGCGTTTCGGCCAACGTGGGCGACCAGTTCACGGCCGAAAACGCCCACCTCGTGACCCGCATCTTCCAGATCTTTTATTTCATCATCAACTTCGGTTCGTTCTTTGCCTCCCTCCTCACTCCGTACCTCTTCCAGCGGTTCGGGCCCGCTGTGGCCTTTGGCGTGCCCGGCGTGCTGATGGCGGTCGCCACGCTCGTCTTCTGGCTGGGGCGCCGTCGCTTCGTTCACGTGCCGGCGCGGCCCGGCGGCCGGCTCGGCCTGCTGGATTTCCTGGCCTCGTCGTTCCTGGCGTCACCCTTGCTCGTGATGGTGGTGGGGGGGGCGACCGTGGCTGAGCGGGTGGTGCGGTCCGCCATGAGCCCGGAGGCCGGCGCCCTGGCGGCGGCCGCGCGCCAGATTGCCGCCGGGTACTGGCCGGCGGGGCTGTTGGCCGCAGGCGGTTTCGCCGTTGGCGCGATCCTGTTCGTCATGCGACAACGGATCCAGCAGGACACCGGCTTCTTCGCCACATTGTTGTATTGCAGGCGGCGGCGGCGGGCGCGGAAACCAGGCGAGGACTTCTGGGCACCGGCGCGGAGCCGGTTCGGCGACGAGGTCGCCGACGGCCCGCCCGCCGTCCTGCGCATCATCGTGGTGTTCTCGATGGTGAGCGTCTTTTGGGCCCTGTTCGACCAGCACTCGTCCACCTGGATCGAACAGGCCAAGGCGATGGACCTCACCCTGACGGTGCCCGCCATTTTCTGGCAGTACGGCGTCCTGGGCGGACTCGCCGGCGTGACCATGCTCGGCGGCGTCTGGCTGTTTCTCTGGGTGGCCAACCGCCGCCCGCCCCGCTGGCTGTTAAGCACCTGCCTGGCCGTGGTCGCCGCCGGCGAGCTCGCGGCCCTCGCGGGCCAGCTCGCCGTCGGCCGCAGCGAGACGATCACCCTGCTGCCCGCGCAGATCGCCGCCATGAATCCCCTGCTGGTCATGGCGATCATCCCGCTGCTGAACATCCTGGTCTATCGGCCGCTCGAGCGCCGGGGCCGGCCGCTGCCCCCGCTGCGGCGGATGACCGCCGGCATGTTCCTCGCGGCCCTCGCCTTCGTGGTGGCGGCCCTGCTGCAGGCGCGCGTGGCTGCGGCGGGCCCGGGCCAGGTGCATGTGCTGTGGCAGATCATCCAGTTCCTTATTCTGACCACGGCCGAGGTGCTCGTGTCGGTGACCGGCCTGGAGTTCGCGTACACGCAGGCGCCGCGCGCCATGAAGTCGACCATCATGGGCTTCTGGCTCCTGTGCGTGACGTTTGGCAACGTGCTGGTCGCATTCCTGGCGCCGCTCGAAACGCTGTCGCTCGCCACGTTCTTCTGGGTTTTCGCCGGGCTCATGGCGGGTGCCGCCACGGTCTTTGCGCTGCTCGCGTCCCGCTACCGGGGGCAGACCTACCTGCAGCACGCCTGAGCCGGCTCAGCCCAGCTTCGCCAGCTCCTCGCGGATGACCGTCAGCGTGCGCTCCGCCGCCCCGCGGTTCCGCGCGTGCCAGGCCAGCGCCGCCCGGCCCATTTTTTTGCGCGACACCTCGTCCGTCAGCAACTCCACGCACGCCCCGACCAGTTCCGTCTGGTTCAAGACCTCCCGCGCCCCTCCGCCATCGCGCAACTACCGGCTGATCTCCCGGAAATTCGTCA
>JBJKRD010000242.1:0-3843 GCA_046704925.1 Opitutaceae bacterium
CGGGTCACGGCCTCGATCTGCGGGTGCTGGCCTTTGTCGTCGGCGTCACGGTGTTGACCGGCGTCGGTTTCGGCCTGGCCCCCGCCTGGCGCCTGTCGCACGCCAACCCGAACGACGCGCTCAAGAACACCCGGCGCACCGTGCACACCCTGTTCGGCCGCCTGCGACTCAGCGACCTGCTCGTCGTCGCCCAGGTGGCCCTGGCGCTCGTGCTGTTGGTCGGCGCCGGCCTGTTGATCCGCAGCCTGCAGCACCTGCTGCTGGTGCCTTCGGGCATCCGGCCCGATCACCTGCTCACCCTCAGGGTGTCGCCGCCGCCCCTGAACCAGTTCCAGCGCGACCCCTACAGCTTCTCCCACTTCTACCAGGGCATCGTCGAGGCGGTGCGGCCGCTGCCGGAAGTCGAGGCGGCGGGCGTCGCCAGCAGCCTGCCCTTCACCTGGGCCAATTCCTCCATGGCCATCTACCGCGAGGGCCGGCCGATTCCGAAGCCGGGCGAGTTTCCCTCGATCAGCAACCACACCGTCACCCCCGGCTACTTTCGCGCCATGGGCATCCCCCTGCGGCGCGGCCGGATCTTCGACGGGCACGAGACGCAACCGGTGATTCCCCCGGGCGTCGAGCTGACGCCCCAAAACCTCGGCCTGGTATTCAAGGGGGTCGTGTTCGACGCGGTCATCAGCCAGCGCATGGCGGACGAGCTCTGGCCCGGCGAGAATCCCGTCGGTCAGCGCTTCCGCCTCGGCTATCCCGACATGGGCCTGCCCTGGGCGCAGGTCATCGGCGTGGTGGGGAACACGACCCAATTCGGCCTCGACCGGGGTGACATCGCCGAATTCTACCTCTCGCTGCGGCAATTTCCCAACCCCATGGGCATGCACCTGGTCGTGCGCACCCGCATGGACCCGGCCGCCGCCACCGCTTCGATCCGCACGGCGGTCCAGGCGGCCGCCGGCGACGAGCCGATCACCGACGTGCGGCTCATGACCGATCGCATGGCCGAATTCACGTCCGGACGGCGCTTCAACATGGATCTCTTCACTTTCTTCGCCGCCACCGCGCTCCTGCTCTCGCTGATCGGCATCTACGGCGTGCTCGCCTTTGTCGTCAGCCAGCGCACGCGCGAGGTCGGCATCCGCATGGCGCTGGGCGCCCAACGGCGCGATGTCGTCGGCAACGTGCTGACGCGCGGGCTGGGCCTGGCCCTGCCCGGCGTGGTTGTGGGCCTCGTCGGCGCCTGGGCGGTCAGCCGCCTGTTGCAGAGCCAGTTGTTCGGCGTCGCCGCCACCGACCCGCTCACCTACGGCGCGGGCGCGGTGCTGCTGCTCCTGGCCGCGGTCGCAGCCTGCGTGGTGCCGGCGCGCCGGGCGGCCCGCGTCAACCCGGTCGAGGCGCTGCGCGCGGAATGAGCGATAAGCATTAAGCGGTAAGCTTTGAGCCAACCCGGACGCCCGCCAACAAACCCAAGCTTAAAGCTTACAGCTTAAAGCGCCGCCTCCCTCAATCCCTCACTCCCTTAGTCCCTTCCTCCGATGCTCGCCGACCTGAAGTTCGCCCTCCGCCAATTGGCCAAAACCCCCGGGTTCACCGTCGTCGCCGTCGTGACCCTGGCCGCGGCCATCGGCGTCAATTCCGCCATCTTCTCGATCGTCAACGGCGTCATGCTGCGGCCGGTGATCCCGGTGCGGCCGCAGGAGGTGGTCAACATCTTCACCGCGCGCCAGGAGGCCAACCGCGACTACCGGCCGTTCTCCTACGCCGAGTTCGCCGCCCTGCGCGAATCCAACCCCGTCTTCCAGGATGTGGCCGCCCTGTCCTTCACCCTCGCCGGCGTCGGGCGCGGCGACGAGATGCGCCGCAGCTTCGTGTTCTTCGCGTCGGACAACCTGCTGCCGCTCCTCGGCGTCCAGCCGGCGGCGGGACGCTTTTTCGACGCCGCCGAGGCGCGGCCCAACGCCAATGTCCCGGTGGCCGTGATCAGCTACGCCCTGTGGCAACGCCTGGGCGGGCAGCCCGACGTGATCGGCCGGACGCTGCCCGTCAACGGCCAGCCGTTCACCATCATCGGCGTGACGCCGCGCGGCTTCACCGGCATCAACGCCGTGATCGCGCCCGACCTGTGGCTGCCGCTGGGCGTGTACACCCAGTTCGCCAACCCGCTCGACGAATCGGCGCCGGTCCGGGACCTGAATCAGCCGGCGGTCCACGTGCTCAACCTCATGGGCCGGCTGCGGCCCGGGTTGACGATCGCCGCCGCCCAGCACCAGCTGGGCGTGCTCGAGAAACGCCTCGATGCGGTCCAGCCGCCCGACGGCGGCACCGCCGCGGCGCGCGAACTGCAGCTGCAGACGCCGTCGCGCTTCAGCATCAGCACCAGTCCCTCCCAGGACGGCTCGGTGACCGCGTTGGCCGGGCTCCTGCTCGGCATGGCCGGCATCGTGCTGCTCATCGCCTGCCTGAATCTCGCCAACATGCTGCTGGCGCGGGGCAGCACCCGGGCGCGGGAGTTCGCCATCCGGCTGGCCCTCGGCGCCCCGCGCCGGCGCCTCGTCCGGCAACTGCTCGTCGAGGGCCTGCTCCTGGCGCTCGCCGGCGGCGCGCTCGGCCTGCTGGTGGCCGCGTGGAGCAACGACGCGCTGGCCCAATCGCTGACGGCGATGTTCCACTCGATGAACTTCGGCATCGCCATCGAACTGCGCCCCGACGCCACCGTCCTCGCCGCCACCCTGCTGTTCTGCGTGGCCGCGACGCTCATCTTCAGCCTCGGGCCGGCGCTGAAGGCCGCGCGGACCGACGTGGTCCACGACCTCAAGCAGCAGACCGGCGATCCCGCGGTCGCGGGACGCTGGAACCGCTTCTTCTCCGCCCGCCACGTCCTCGTCATGACCCAGGTGGCGTTGTCGCTGGTGCTGCTCGTGACCGGGGGACTGTTTCTGCGCAGCGCGTTCAACGCCTCCGGGCTCGCGCCCGGCTTCAACCCGGCCGGGGGCATCGTGGCGGAGCTCGATTTCACCCTGACCCGCACCGACGGCGCCGCCGCGCGCGAGAAGATGCTGGCGGCCCTGGCCCGCATGCAGGCGCTGCCCGGCGTCCGCTGCGCCGCGCTCGGTACCCTGCTGCCCTACGGCAACATCACCCAGGATCGCCGGATCATGGCCGACGGGGCAGCGGTCAGCGCGGATCCCAAGGCGCCCAAGCCGGGCTTCGACGGCCTCTACACGGCCATCACGCCGGATTACTTCATGACCCTCGGCGTGCGCCTGCTGCAGGGCCGCCTCTTCACCGCCGGCGAGTGCGAGAGCCGGGGCGCCCCGCCGGTGGCGATCCTCGACCAGCGCATGGCCGAGTCGTTGTTCCCCCACGAGAACGCGGTGGGCCGGCGCATTCGTTATACCGAGAAACCGGAAGACGGTTCCCCCGCGGACATGGAGGTCGTGGGCATCGTCGCCGACTTCCGCCACGAGGTGGGCGACGGGGAGATGCCGCGGCGCCTGTTCGTGCCGCTGGGGCAGGATCATCATCGTGCGGTGTACCTGCACGTCCGCCTGGCCTCGGATTCGCCCGCGACCGTGACCGCGTCGCTGGCGACCGTGCGCTCCGCGTTGCGGTCGGTCGACACGGCGATGCCGGTGCTGCGGGTCGTGCCCTTTAGCGCGGTCGTCGAGGGCAACCTCAACCTTTGGGTCGTGAAGCTGGGCGCGGTGATGTTCGGCACCTTCGGCGCCATCGCCCTGCTGCTCGCGGTCATCGGCGTCTACGGCGTGAAGGCCTACGCCGTCGCCCGCCGCACCCGCGAAATCGGCATCCGCATGGCCCTGGGCGCCATGCCCGCCGACGTCTTCG
>JBJKRD010000243.1:0-8991 GCA_046704925.1 Opitutaceae bacterium
CGCGCGATAGCGAACTCTGTGTCAACGATCTCGCCGCCGCCGTCCGGATGAAACCGCAGGCCGTTTCCAACCAACTGCAACGCCTCGCTGACCAAGGCATAGTCGCCGCCCGGCGCGCGGGGAGTCAGGTGATCTACCGCGTGCTTGATCCGTGCGTGACCGAACTCCTGGATCACGGAGTGTGCCTGGCGGAAGACGCCGCCGCCCGCACCGCGTGAGCGCGAACCCCACAGAGACGGCCGCGCCCGACTTCGCCACCGCGGTCCGCAATCTGAAAGACGCGGCGGCAGCAAGGAAATGCTGGCGATGCGGTTGCCTGCGCAGCGCCGTGCGGGCGATCGGGGAGGCGTTCCCCGGGGGTGGCGGTGCTCATGGCCGGCGGCTGTTTTCTCGTCGGCTGCTGCGGCTCGCCCATGCTGGGCGTTTATCCGGGCGTTTTCGGGGCAAAGGCGCTCGGCCTTGGCAAGCCATTGATGGCTCTGGTCACCTTGGTCTCCACGGGCTGCGGCTACTGCTGGCTCTCGCCGCGCGTCAAGGGGCGCCCATTCGCTGCAAGCGCGGAGGCAGCGGTGAATTCTTCCGCAGGCATCGGCAGTTGCAGGTGCGCCGATCAAATTGCGCCAGCCACGGCACCATCGCCGGGCCATGAGCAGATTCCCGACCATCCCGGTAAACGCGATATGATATCGACGCCTCCCCCAGGCCGATAAAGGCCGCCCTTAAGTGCGGAAAGGCTCCACCAAGGCCGTGGTTCCATCTCCGGGGCCGGGAGGAAGAGGCTCGGCCAGGTCGTCATCCAAGAAGGACTGTCCCGGCTGATCTGCACCCGGGGGCGGGATTTTTGTCGTGTGCTGGCCCCAGGCGCCATATCCTGCAGCACCGTCGGTCGCGTTCCGAGGTCGCCTTGAGCATCGTGGAGCCGGAATTGACGCCTTATGCCGGGCGGCGGGATGGGCTCCGCCTGGTGAGTTGCCGGCAGGAGTCGCGAGGAAAGACACAAGCCCAACATGCAGATTCTTCCGTCACGCTGGCGCACCTGGATGGCCAGGCGAGCGGGCCCGCGCCCGTTCGAGGCGCCATTGCGGGCCGAGCTGTTCACCGTCGAACAGCTCGCGCGCCATGCCCGGCTGCTGGCAACGGGCCACCGGCTCGGCGCGCCCCACCACTCTGCTCGCCTGCTGGCGCGATTGGATGAAAACGAGGAAAACCTTCGCGCTTTCAATCGCGCGAGCCTCGCCGTCGGTCCGGGCCGGCGCATCACGCCCGCCGCCGATTGGTTCCTCGACAACTTCTACCTGATCGAGGAGCAGATTCAACTGGCCCGGCGGCACCTGCCGCGGGGTTACAGCCGGGAGTTGCCGCCCCTGTGGGACGCTGCCTCCGCCGGATTGCCGCGCATCTATGACATCGTGTTCGAACTGATCTCGCATGTGGACGCCCAGGTGGACGCGGGACCGCTCAGCGCCTTTGTCGCCGCCTACCAGGCGGAGCAGTCCCTGAAGCTGGGCGAGCTGTGGGCCATCCCGATCATGCTGCGGCTCGGTTTGATCGAGAACCTGCAACGCATCGCCGGTCGGCTGCTGGCCGCACGGAAAGATCGCGAGCTGGCGGACTACTGGGTGGAGCGCCTGCAGGCGATGGCCGAGAAGAGCCCGTCCCGCCTCGTCATCGTGGTGGCGGACATGGCGAAGGCCGACCTGCCCCTGTCCAGTCCGTTCGTGGCGGAGTTTTGCCAGCGTTTGTCGCGGCGGAACCCGGCGCTGCATCTGGCGCGCGGTTGGCTCGAGCAGCGACTCGTGGAACAAGGGCTGTCGATCGAACAGCTGGTCCAGTTGGAAAGCCAGAACCAGGCCGCCGACCAGGTTTCCGTCAGCCACTGCATTGGCAGCTTTCGGTTCCTGAGTGCCATGGATTGGAAAGAGTTCGTGGAGACCCTGAGTCTGGTCGAGGCGACCCTGCGCTCCGATCCGGCGGACGTTTACCGCGGGATGGATTTTCCCACCCGCGATCGCTACCGGCACTCGGTCGAAACCATCGCCCGGCACAGCCAGCTATCGGAAACGGAGGTCGCGCGCCAGGCGATCCGGCTGGCCGCCGCCAGTGCCCGGGAAAAGGGACGCGAGGACCGGACCGCCCATGTCGGCTTTTTCCTGATCGACAAGGGCCTGCCCGAGCTGGAACGCGCGGCGCACGTGCGCTGGCGTTGGCAAACGATCATCGAGCGGACCATTCATCGTTTTCCGCTGCCGTATTACGCGGGCGGCATCGCCGGGCTCACGTTGCTCGCGGTGTCCGGGTTCTGGGCGCAGGCCCGGGCGCTCGCGGGGCCGGGAGAAATGCTTGTGGTCCTGACGCTGGTTTTCAGTGTGGGCGCCAGTCAGCTCGCCGTGGCGCTGATGAACTGGCTGTCCCTGTTGCTGGTGAAGCCCCGCCTGCTCCCGCGCCTGGATTTTTCCGCGGGGATTCCCGCGGACTGTCGCACCCTGGTGGTCGTTCCCACCCTGCTCACGAGCCCGGAGGGCGTCGACCGCCTCATCGAGTCCCTCGAGATCAACCACCTCTCCAACCGGGATCCGCATCTCCTCTTTGCCTTGTTGACTGATTTCCGCGACGCGCCGGTGGAGACCCTGCCCGGAGACCCGGCGTTGCTGGAGCGGGCGCGGGCCGGAGTCGAGGGCCTGAACCGCCGTTATTCGCCCGACGCACCGGGTCCCTTCTACCTGCTGCATCGCGCGCGCCGGTGGAACGCCAGCGAGGGCCTGTGGATGGGCTACGAGCGCAAGCGGGGAAAGTTGACGGAACTAAACGCCCTCCTGCGCGGCGGCGCCGAAGACTGTTTCGCCGCGATCGTGGGCGAGACGGAGATTCTGCCGGCGGTCAAATACGTCATCACGCTCGACACGGACACCCAGCTGCCGCGAGACGCCGCCCGTCAGCTCGTCGGAATCATGGCCCATCGGCTGAACCGGCCGGTATTCGATCCGCGGCGCGGGGTGGTGGCCGAGGGTTACGGCATCCTCCAACCGCGCGTGGGGGTGAGCTTGGCGAGCGCCGGCCGGTCGCGGTTCGTCCGCCTCTTTGCCGGCGACGTGGGAATCGATCCGTACACGCGGGCCGTTTCCGATGTTTATCAGGATGTCTTTCAGGAAGGCTCGTTCATCGGCAAGGGGATTTACGAGGTGGATGCCTTTCAGCGGGCCATGGAAGGGCGCATCCCGGAGAATGCCATTCTCAGCCACGACCTGCTGGAATCCGGCCATGTCCGCTCAGCCCTGGTGACCGACGTGGAATTCTACGAGGACCATCCCTCCCGGCACAACGTGGACATCGGCCGGCGGTACCGCTGGATTCGCGGCGACTGGCAGACCGCACCGTGGCTGCGGCAGCGCGTTCCCGGGCCGGATGGCCGGCACCTGGCGAATCCGCTGTCCCGGCTTTCCCAGTGGAAAATCTTCGACAACCTCCGCCGCAGCCTGGTCCCGCCGGCCCTGCTTCTGCTGCTGCTGGGCACCTGGCTGCTCCGTCCCGAACTGGGCGGCCTGGGATCCCTCCTGGTCCTGGCGATCATCGGCCTTCCCGGATTGCTGGCCGCGCTCGTCCAGGGGGTGCGCAAACCGGACGCCCTGCCGTGGGCGATGCATCTGCGGGGGGTGGTCGGGTCCGCGGGCCGGCAGTCTGGTCAGATCTTCCTGACCCTGACCTTTCTGCCCTACGATGCCTACGTCAGCCTGAACGCCGTTGGCCGGACGCTGCTGCGCATGCTGGTGACGCACCGGCGTCTCCTCGAATGGCAAACGTCGAGCGATGTGGAACGGACCACGCGTGCGGGCCTCGCGGCGTTTTTTGCCGCCATGTGGATTGCTCCGGCGGTGGCCTTGGCCGCCGGTGGTCTCCTGGCCGTCAGACACCCGGCCCAGCTGCCGGTGGCACTGCCGTTCCTGGGGCTCTGGTTCGTCAGTCCGTGGATCGCCTGGTGGATCAGCCAGCCCACGAAGTCACCGGCACCGGATCTGTCCGCGGACCAATTGACCTTCCTGCGGCGCACCGCCCGCCGTACGTGGCATTTCTTCGAAGTCCTGGTCACGGCGGAGGAACACGCCCTGCCCCCGGATAATCTCCAGGAGGTGCCCTCGCCGACGATCGCGTCGCGGACCTCGCCCACAAACATGGGCCTGGCCCTGCTCGCCAATCTGGCCGCGCGGGACCTCGGGTATCTCCCGATTGGCGGGTTGATTCGCCGCACCCGGGACGCCCTCAGCACGATGCAGCAGCTCGAGCGGTACCGCGGGCATTTCTTGAATTGGTACGACACGCGCACGCTTCAGCCCCTCCTCCCGCTTTATGTCTCGAGCGTCGACAGCGGCAACCTGGCGGGACATCTGCTGACGCTCGGTTCCGGGCTGAGGGAGGAGGCCGGGGCCCGCATCTTCACCCCGGAGCATTTTGCCGGCCTGCGCGACACGGTGGGAATTCTCCGGGAGCTGGCTCCCGCAGACGCTGCCCTGGAACAGCTCGACGCCGCGTTGGCCGAAGCGCCCGCCAACCTGCGCGCGGCATTCGCCTTGCTGGTCCGGGCGGCGGACGTGGCCAGCAAGATCGGGGCGACGCAGACGGGCGCCCCGGCGGAGTGGGCTTCGACGTTGCAGCGAACCTGCGAGGCGCAGGTGGAGGAACTGCGCTCCCTGGCGCCGTGGCTCGCCTTGCCAATTCCGGAACCTGGCCGCGGGCAGGAGGAAATCCCGCCATCCCCGTCCGCTGCGGGGGACACGGGCCGAAGCCTTTCCGCCGCGGGCGTCAGGGAGGAGATTCTCGCCCAGCTGGATCACACGCCCACGCTGCCGGAGGTCGAGAAACTCGGCCAGTCGTTCGCTCCGCGGATACAAGCGGCCCTGCGCGCCATTCCCCCGGACGCCAGTCCGGGCCGGCGGGAGCAAGAGAGTCGCCTCCTGGAACTCGCGCGCTGCCTGCAAGCCGCCAGCGAGCAGGCCCGTCAGCGCCGCCTCACGCTGGAATCCCTGGCCCGGCAATGCGACGAACTGGCCGCGATGGATTTCGCCTTTCTGTTCGACCCCGGAAGAAACCTGTTTTCCACCGGGTTCAACGTCACCGAGCGCCGGCGCGACAACAGCTTTTATGATTTGCTGGCCTCGGAGGCGCGCCTGTGCAGCTACGTCGCCATCGCGTTGGGGCAGGTTCCGCAGGCCCATTGGTTCGCGATGGGCCGGCTGCTGGTCGCCCCCCAGGGCAGGGCGACCCTGATCTCCTGGAGCGGCTCGATGTTCGAATACCTGATGCCGCGGCTGGTCATGCCGGGCTTTGAGGGCACGCTGCTCGATCACACCTGCCGGGCGGTGGTCCACCGGCAGATCGAGTATGGGCGGCTCCACGGCGTGCCCTGGGGCATTTCCGAATCGGGCTACAACCGCACGGACGTTCACCTGAACTACCAGTACCGGGCGTTCGGCGTCCCCGGCCTGGGTCTGAAGCGGGGATTGGCCGAGGACTTGGTGATCGCGCCCTATGCGACGGCCCTGGCACTGCTGGTGGCGCCAACGGAAGCCTGCGCGAACCTGCAACGGCTGGCCGGCGAAGGGCGGGTGGGCGCCTACGGCTTCTTCGAAGCGGTGGATTACACGCCCACCCGCCTGCCGCCGGGTGAAACGAGCGTCACCATCCGATCCTTCATGGCGCATCACCAGGGGATGAGCCTGCTGGCCCTGGTCAGTCTGTTGCGGGATGGCCCCATGCAAAGGCGCTTCACGGCGTGTCCGCTCCTCAAAGCGGCGTCCCTGCTGTTGCAGGAGCGGGTGCCCCGGACCGCCGCGAGTGTCTTTGCCGAGGACCTGGTCAAGGAAACGTCGCGGACGCAGCCGGCCGGGGCCGAGAGCGTGATGCGGGTCTTCACAGACCCCACGCCGCCGGCGCCGGAGGTGCATCTTCTGTCCAACGGCCGCTACCACGTCGCCATCAGCAGCGCCGGCGGCGGCTACAGCCGCTGGCGCGACCTGGCGGTCACCCGTTGGCGCGAGGACGGCACGCGCGATTGCTGGGGAACCTTCGTCTATCTGCGCGATCCGGCGACGGGCGACTTTCTCTCGGCCGCGTATCAACCGGCCCGCCGCGCGACCAAGGACTACGAAGCCGTCTTCACGCAGGCTCGCGCGGAGTTCCGCCTGCGCGCCGCCGGCTTCGGTGTCCACACGGAGATCTGCGTGTCGCCGGAAGACGACGTGGAGTTGCGCCGCCTCACGATCAGCAATCGTTCCGCCGTGGCGCGCGCCGTCGAATTGACCAGCTACGCGGAGGTGGTGCTCGCCCATCCGGCCGCCGATGCGACGCACCCCGCCTTCAGCAACCTGTTCGTGCAGACGGAATTCGTGCGCGCATCCTCCGCCATTCTCTGCACCCGTCGGGCCCGTTCCCAGGAGGAAAGGCCGCCTTGGCTGCTGCACGTGATGTTGGGGCAGGGGGACGACCAGGGGGAGCTTTCCTGCGAAACTGACCGCGCCCGGTTTGTCGGCCGCGGCGGAACTCTTGCCCGCCCGGCCGCCATGCGGGGCCCGGCGCTCCTGTCCAACACCGTCGGGGCGGTGCTCGACCCCATCGTGTCGCTGCGGCGCACGGTCGCCTTGCCGGCCCATCAAACCGCCGTCATCGATTTGGTGCTGGGCGTGGCCGAAACCCGGGAGGAGGCCCTGGCCATTGTGGCGAAGTATCAGAGCCCCCGCATGGCGGACCGCGCCTTCGACCTGGCGTGGACCCACAGCCAGGTGACCCTGCGCCATCTCAACGCCACGGAGAGCGAGGCCCAGCTCTACGCCCGGCTGGCCAGTGCCTTGCTCTATGCCGACCCCGCGCGCCGGGCCGGCCCCGGCGTCCTGCGTACCAACCGGCGCGGGCAAAGCGGGCTCTGGAGCTACGGCATCTCGGGCGACGCCCCGATCGTGGTGCTCCGCGTCAGCGACGCCGGGAGGATCGATCTCGTCCGGCAACTGATCCAGGCGCACTCCTACTGGCGCATGAAGGGGCTGACCGTCGAGCTGGTCATTCTCAACGAAGGCGTTTCGGTCTACCGCCAGTCCCTGCACGACCAGATCACCAGCCTGATCGCCTCGGGAATTGAAGCGCAGATGATCGACAAGCCCGGCGGCATCTTCGTGCGCCGCCTCGAGCAGATCCCGCCGGACGATCGCGTGCTGCTGCAGTCGGTGGCGCGGGTCGTCCTGGATGACGAGAAGGGCACCCTGGCCGAGCAACTGGAGCGCCGCAGCGTGCTGGAGCCGGTGGTCCCGGCGTTCACACCCACCCGTGCCGCGCTGCCGGACGCCCCCGCGGCGCTGCCTGCACGGGAGCTGATCCAGCAAAATGGCCTCGGCGGCTTCACCCGCGACGGGCACGAATATGTCATCACCCTGGCGGGCGGGCAGATGACCCCGGCCCCCTGGGTCAACGTGCTCGCCAATCCCTCGTTCGGCACGCTCGTCTCGGAGAGCGGGGCCGCCTACACGTGGGGCGAGAACGCCCATGAATTCCGGTTGACGCCCTGGAGCGGCGATCCCGTGCAGGACACCTCCGGAGAGGCCCTTTACCTGCGCGATGAGCAGACCGGACAATTCTGGTCGCCAACGCCCCTGCCCGCGCGGGGCGCGACGCCCTACGTCGTGCGTCACGGCTTCGGCTACACCGTGTTCGAGCACACGGAACAGGGCATCGCCTGCGAAGTGTGGGCTTACGTGGCGATGGATGCGCCGGTCAAGTTCACGGTCGTGAAACTGCGCAACGTCTCGGGCCGGCCGCGCCGCCTTTCCATCACCGGCTACTGGGAATGGGTCCTGGGCGAGCTGCGGTCGAAAAGCCTGCTGCACGTGCAGACCGAGATCGACCTCCCGACCGGTGCGCTGCTGGCGCGCAACCATTTCAACACCGATTTCCCCGGCCGCATCGCGTTCCTCGATGTCCACGACGAGACGCGCACCTTCACCGGGGACCGCAAGGAGTTTCTGGGCCGGAACGGCAGCCTGGCCCAGCCCGCGGCGCTGAAACGCACGCGCCTCTCGGGCCGGGTCGGCGTGGGACTGGATCCGTGTGGCGCCGTGCAGGTCGCCGTCGATCTGCCGGACGGTCAGGCGCGGGAAACCACCTTTCGCCTCGGCCTCGGTCGCAACCCGGCGGAGGTGCAGAGCCTGATCCAGCGTTTCCGGCGGGCGGACGCCGGCCGCACCGCGCTCGAGGGCGTCTGGACCTATTGGAATCGGACCCTCGGCGCGGTCAACGTGGATACGCCCGATGCCGCCGTAAACGTGCTGGCGAACGGCTGGCTGTTATATCAGACGCTCGGCTGCCGGGTCTGGGGCCGCACCGGATTCTACCAGTCCGGCGGCGCGTTCGGATTCCGCGACCAATTGCAGGACGTGATGGCGCTGGTGCATGCCGAGCCGGCCCTCGTCCGCGAGCATCTGCTCCGCGCCGCCGCGCATCAATTCCGCGAAGGCGACGTGCAGCATTGGTGGCATCCGCCGACCGGTCGCGGCGTGCGGACGCATTGCTCCGACGACTACCTGTGGCTGCCCTACGCCACCTGCCGCTACGTGGAGTGCGTCGGCGACACCGGCGTGCTCGACGAAGTGATCCCCTTCCTCGACGGCCGTCCGGTCAAGCCGGAGGAGGAGGCCTACTATGATCTGCCCAATCGCTCCGAGGAATCGGCCACGCTTTACGCGCACGGCGTGCGCGCCATCGAGCGCGGGCTCCGGTTCGGGGCGCACGGCCTGCCGCTGATCGGCTCCGGCGATTGGAATGACGGCATGAACCGGGTGGGAAGCGAGGGACGCGGTGAAAGCGTCTGGCTCGCCTTCTTCCTCCACGATGTGCTGGCCCGGTTTGCCCGGCTGGCGCGCGCCCACGGCGACCCTGGCTTTGCCGAACGCTGCCTCGCCCAGGCGCGCGAACTCAGCCAGAACATCGAGGCGCACGCCTGGGACGGCGCCTGGT
>JBJKRD010000244.1:0-2816 GCA_046704925.1 Opitutaceae bacterium
ATCGCCGCGAACTACCGCAAGCTGCGGCTGGACGCGCTGGTGTGCATCGGCGGCGGTGGCACCCACAAGAACGCCCTGCGCCTGGTCGAGAAGGGACTTAGGATTCTCACCCTCCCCAAGACGATCGACAACGACGTCCCATTGACGGACGCCACGATCGGATTCGACACGGCGCTGGGCATCGCCACCGAGGCGGTCGACCGCCTGCACAGCACGGCGCACAGCCATCATCGCATCGTGATCGCCGAGATCATGGGTCATCGCGCCGGATGGCTGGCGCTGGGTGCCGGGATCGCGGGCGGGGCGGATGTGATCCTCATCCCGGAGCTGGCCTACGACGTGGAGAAGGTGGCGGCTGCCATCCGTCGCCGGCTGCGCAGCGGCACCAATTTCAGCATCGTGGCGGTGGCGGAGGGGGCGATGTCGCGGATCGATGCCGCTGCGTTTGCCCTGGCCGAGCGACGTCGACGCGCCGCCAAGACCCAGACCGAGCGCGAGCATGCCAAAGCCGAGCTGGCGGCCCTGGAGGTGCGGCACACTGGCAACACCCTGCGGCTGGCGAAGCAATTGGAGGAGCTTACACGGTTGGAGGCGCGCGTGACCATCCTGGGATACGTGCAACGCGGTGGCACGCCTTCGGTGGCCGACCGGCTGCTGGCCACGCGTCTGGGCACGGCGTGCGCCGGATTGATTCGCGAGGGGGCCGGAGGGGTGATGGTCGCCGCCCGTGGCGACGGGGTCAAAGCCGTGCCGATCGAGGACGTGGCGGGCCGGCTCAAGACGGTGCCGCCCGACCATCAGTGGATCGAAGCGGCGCGACGGGTGAGCACCTGTCTCGGCGACTAGCCGGCGGAGATCACCCCGGACAACCGCACCTCAAAGCAGTTCGGCGATGCCTGCGAAATAGGCGTCAACCCAGGGATGCGCCAGCAGCAGATAGACCAGGGCGCCGGCGGCGAGCATGGGTCCGAACGGCACATGGATGCCGAACCCGATCGGCGCGGCCGCCTCCGCGGGGGGGGCGGCCGGTGAATCGTCCGGCGCCGGTGCGTCGACGGGCGGCGCCACCAGCGCGCGCCGGCGGAATAGCGCCTGGCCGAGCAGGGCGAGACCGAACCACAAAGTGCCGATGACCGCGCCGCCGAACACGGCCGCGACCGCGCCCTTCCAGCCGATGAACGCCCCGATGGCACCCACAAACTTCACGTCGCCGAATCCCATGGCCTCCTTCCGCAGCACCGCCTCGGCCAGCAGGGCGATCCAAAGCACGAGGCCCGAACCGACCAACAAGCCGACGATCCCGTCGATGCCGGAGCGCAGGCTGGCAATGACAAACAGTTCGTGCTGCCGACCGTGGAGCGAGGGTACGAGGAAAGAAAGCAATACCCCCGTCGCGCCCAGCCAGAGGGTGAAGGCGTCGGGAATGATCATGTGGTCCAGATCAATGAAGGTCGCCCCCACCAGCGCCGCGCAGAGCAGCATCGTGCAGAGCGCCTTGCCCGGAGGAAAGAGGAGCCAGCAGGTCAGGAAGAGGGCGGCGATCAACAGTTCGACGAAAGGATAGCGGAAACTGATGCGACGGCCGCAACAGCGCGCCCGCCCGCGCAGCATGAACCAGCCGAGGATCGGAATGTTGTCGTGCCACTTGATCGGCGCGCCGCAGGCACAGTGTGAGCCGGGGCGGATGATCGACTGTCCCGCCGGGATCCGGTAGATGCAGACGTTGAGAAAGCTGCCGATGCAGGCGCCGAACACGAACATGCTCAGGGGGAAGAACCACGGGAAGGCGGCGGCAAACGCGGCGTAATCAGACATGAGTCGGAACGATTGCGACCGGGCGGGCGGGGAAAGTCAAACCGCGCGGACGAGGGCGGCCCGGGCCGCCTGCAGCATGACGGGGGCGGTGCGTCCGGCCGGGATGCCGCTCCAGATTTCCAGCGATTTGGCGCCCTGGTAGGCCAGCATGGCGAGGCCGTTGGCCCGAGGCAGGTCGAGGGCGGCGGCCTGGCGCAGTAATGCAGTCACGGGCGGATTGTAGATCATGTCATAGACCCCGGCGGGACGCGGCAGGCGGGAGAGATCGATGGGCGACGCATCGTCGGCGCGGAGCCCGAGGGTCGTGGCGTTGATGACGAGGGCGCCGGCGGGCAGATCGGCGGGCGGGTCCTGGGGATCGAAGCCGTGGAGGGTGCCAGCGGGCTTGAGCGGGCGCAGGATCGCCAGCAGGTCTGCAAGACGGGCGGGCGTTCGGTTGGCAATCCAAACAGACGGACAATGGCGTTGCAGACTCTCGACCGCGGCCGCCCGGGCGGCGCCGCCGGCGCCGAGCAGAATGATCGGCTGGCCCTCGAGGGGCAGGCCGAGTTCCCCGTTGACCGCGGCGGCGAGGCCGAATCCATCCGTGCTGAATCCTCGCCAACCCCCGGACGCGTCCCGCATGAGGGTATTCACCGCGCCGATGACCCGGGCGGCCGGGTCCATCACGGGCAGTTGGGCCAGGGCGATGACCTTGTGCGGCACCGTAAGGTTCAGGCCGAGGAAACCGCGCGCATGGAACCGGCCAAGGGCGGCCGGGAGGTCTTCCGGCCGCACCTCGAACTTGTGGTAGCTCCATTCCGCGAAGCGCGGTTCGATCCGCGCGCTTTCCCGAAGGGCGGCGTTGTGCATCACCGGGCTGAGCGAATGGCGGACGGGATGCCCCAGAACCGCGAGGACAGTGCCCGGGAAATCCTCGGATTCGAGGTCGCCGAGGGTGCGGACAAGATCGGTGGCGGCATTCATGGCGGTTCGGTGATACCCAGCCACTCCGGCGTCGC
>JBJKRD010000245.1:0-7067 GCA_046704925.1 Opitutaceae bacterium
TCGGAGCGCCGTGCTGCGGCGTTTTCTGAACGAACTGGCCGCCGGCCGCCGACCGTTGGTGACGCGCAGCATCGCCGTGGAGCCGCTTCCGGAATCGGCCCCCAACCGCCCCGATTCCCATGCGGCCGGCGAGCCGCTGGTGCTGCTGGCCCGGCCGGAATGGTCGCGTTTTTCCGTGACCGTGGAATGTTGGGGTATGGTGGCGCCGGCGGCCGGCGAGCCATCGGTGCGCCCGGACCCGCCGTCGCCACCGTCATCTGCGGCCGCTCGCTGGCCCGAGCCACAGACGCAGCGTCGGGGCCCGGGCTGGCTTTACGAGCTTTTCGAGCCGCCTTCGGTGTATTGCGACCGCCGTACCGGCCGCGTGGTGGCTGGCGACGCCGAGGCGGGCGCAACCACCGCCGGGTTTGACCTTGAATTGCTCGCGGTTCGACCCGCGCTTTGCCGGTGGCAACTGGTTGGCTACGCCGCGGGAGCGGACGGACCCTTCGGCATTTTTGCCGATGCCGAATCCGGCGAGACCGTCATGCGGCGCGGCGGGGACCGACTCGGGGAGTCCGGATTGACGGTCAAACGTCTCGATCTGCGACGGGTGGCGCAGGGCGGCGAAGGTGAGTTCACGCCCGAGGTGGTGGCCGCGGCGCTGGTGGTGGATGAGGGCACCGGCCGGGAGTTGGCGTTGAACAGCCGGGAGCCATGCCACGCGGGACCCCTGATGGGATTGTTTGTCGACCGGCGAACGCCGGCAGCCCGGCGGACGTTGAAGGAAGGCGAGTCGGCGGAACTTGCCGGAGTCAGCTATTGTGTCGAACGCCTCGAACTGGATCCGCCGCAAGCGATCGTGGCGCGCGCCGGGCCGGGCGATGCCCGCCCGCTTCTCGCGACGCTGAAGCCACGGCCGCCGGCGGCGATGCCGGCCGATGCGCCCGAGCTCGCCGCTTCCGCCCGGCGGCCCGAGGCAACCGAAATTCCATGAACGAGCCCCTGCGCCAGCGAACCAAGGTCGCGGTCGCGATCCTGCAATGCCTGTGCGTCGTGGCAACCGGCGCACTGGCCGAGCCAAGCGACCGCCCGACGCGCGATCACGCCGCCGCCCGGAGCAGCCTGCTTGAGGAGGTCGGGCGGTCGTGGCGGCAGCCGCCGGCGCCCCCGGTCCGCCAAGCGGAAGCCGCCGCGGCCGCCGCGGACACCACGCTGCAACAGAAGCTCGACCGGATCGTGGTGCCAGCGGTGCATTTCACCAAGGTGGAGCTGAACCGCGTGGTCAGCGCCCTGGGCGCGGTCGCGGAAGAATTCGACACGACCGGCCTGCCGCCCAAGGGGGTGAACATCGTCTTGCTCGACCCGGCCAATGGAAATCCGCCCGTCTCGATCACGTTGCGCAATCTCAGCCTGCGCCGCATCCTCGACTTCCTCACGGAGGCCATCGGGTACCAGTACGAGGTGCAGGCCGACGCGGTCGTGATGCGACCCGGCAGCGAGCGCGGCTTGTTGCGCACCGAAATCTTCCCGCTGGCCCAGCCCGCGATCCTCCGCATGACGGGCTCGCGCGGCCAGGGACGCGCCCGCGTCGGGGCGGAGGCCCGGGGGCGCACGTCGGCTTCGGACGATGCCGGCGACGAGGCGCCCCGATTGCGCCGGTTCCTGCAGCAGACTGGGGTGGATTTCGACGGCGTATCCGGGAGCGCCCTGGCGTATGACGGATCGGCGGTGATCGTCACGCAAACGCCCCGCAATCTGGAGCGCGTCCGCGGCATTCTGCGGCGCTACCGGGAAGTGCGACAGGTGGAGATCGAGGCGAAATTCATGGACGTGCAGGAGGGCGCGCTCGAAGAACTGGGCATCCAGTGGGACGCCGGCCGCCGCCCGGTCGATCGGCTGGATCCGCAGACGGGCGCGCCGCTTGTGAATCCGGACGGTTCGCCACAGCGCGACTATCGCGAACGCTACCGGACTGCGGATCCCCTGAGCGGCACCGCCGTCAACCGCACGCTGGCCGACGCGTTTCGCGCGGCCCAACACGCCAGCGACATCATCATCGACGATCGGGCCGTCGGCTCGCTGGCACCACCGACGCTGCCGGGCGCGAACAATCTTGGCCAGGCCGCCGGGCCGCTGGCCGCCATCGCAGGCTCGATCGGGGAGTTCGATGTCAACGCCGTCGTGCGGGCGTTGGCGCAAAAAAGCGGCGCGGACCTGCTGAGCGCCCCACGGGTGACCGTGCTGTCGGGCAGCGAGGCGCTCATGACCGTCGCGCAAGAAATGCGTTATCCCCAGTCGTTCGGGGAAATTCAGAGTCAGGTCGGCAGCGGGCGCACCACGGGCGACGGCAGCAGCGGGTCCGCCGGGGTCGCGATCACCGCGGGTACGCCGCAGGATTTCACCACGCGCAACGTGGGCGTGGAGTTGCACGTGACGCCGACGGTGGAGGACGACGATTACGGCATCAGCCTCGAGCTCAATCCGCGGGTGACCGAGTTTGAGGGCTTTATCGAATATGGCGGTCCGAGCATCGCCATCTCCGGCGGCCGCACCGTCACCGTGCCCTCGGGATTTTACCAGCCGATCTTCTCGGTGCGCGAGGTGGCCACGCGCGTGACGATCTGGGACGGAGCCACGATCGTCATGGGCGGACTCACCCGTGAGGAGGTCAAAAAGGTGGACGACAAGGTGCCGGTGCTGGGTGACATTCCGCTGGTCGGCCGGCTCTTTCGGTCGAAGGGCGAGAGCTCGCAGAAGCGAAACCTGCTGATCTTCGTGACGGCGAGACTGGTGAATCCGGCCGGGGCGCCGAAGCGCGCCGGCGCGCCACGGACGCCGGCCACCCCCTGAGGCTGGCGACGGTTTGCGGTTTACGCCGGCAGAATTCCCGTTTTGCTGCGCGCATGGGCAAATGGCTGCTCGTCGACGGATTCAATCTCGCGTATCGCTGCTACTTCGCGATGCCGGAGTTGACCCGCGCGGACGGATTACCCACCGGCGCGGTCCACGGCTGGGTCAAGTCGCTGTGGAAGCTCGCCGACCAGGAAAAGCCCGCGGCCACACTGGTCTTCTTCGACTTGGGCGGCGCCCAGGACCGCCTGGCCCTGCTGCCGGAATACAAGGCCCAGCGCGAGGAAATGCCGGCGGCCCTGGTGCAGCAGTTGCCCTACCTCAAGGCGGTGACCCGCGCCATGGGCCTGGCGGGCATCGAGAAGGCGGGGGTGGAATCCGACGATCTGCTGGCGTCGCAGGCGGTGCGCCTGGCGGCGCTGGGCAACGAGGTGGTGATCGTGAGCTCCGACAAGGATTTCGCGCAGATTGTCGGGGAGCGCGTCACCATCCTGCTGCCGCCGCCGTCGGCCAATCCCAAACTGGGCTGGCGGAGGCTGGACGCGCCCGGGGTGGCCGAAAAATTCGGCGTGCCGCCGCCGCAGATTCCGGATTATCTGGCGCTGGTTGGAGATGCCTCCGACAACATTCCCGGCGTCGAGGGCGTCGGGCCGAAGACGGCGGCGAGGTGGTTGCGGCAATACGGCGGGATCGAGGCGGTCATCGCGCATGCCGGCGAACTGGCCCCTGAGCGGTTTCGCGAATCCGTACGCGCCCTGACGGACCTGCTGCGACGGAATCTGAAGCTGACCACGCTGAATCTCGCGCTGCCGACGGTGGCGGCGGAGAAGCCGCCGACCGACCCGGCGGGTCTTTTCCGGTTGCTCGAAGAGTTGGGCATGAGGACGAATCTGGCGGAAGCCCGCGAGCGCTACGCGCAGGCGGAGCTGTTCTAGGATCGGCAGGTTCCGCTGGCGCGGCGGCCGGCTGGTGTTTGCGCAAGAAGCGTGCATGATGGCCGGGATGTCGTCGCCGGACCCGAATGCCCATACCGGAACCTTCCCCTGGCTTGTCTATGGCGCCGAATTTCTGGGCACGGCGCTCCTGATTGCGGTCGGATTATCGATCGTGATCGTCGATTTCGGCAGCGGCAGTCCGGTGATCCGCTGGCTGCCGGACGCCGCGACCCGGCGGCTGCTGACCGGATTTCTTTTCGGCGCCACCGGCGCGGCGATCGCAATTTCGCCCCTGGGTCGGGAAAGCGGCGCACACATCAATCCAGTGGTCACGCTTGCTTTTCGCCTGCTCGGGAAGCTCCGGACCCGGGACGTTTTTGGCTACGTGACCGCCCAACTGGCGGGTGCGGTTCTCGGCGCGACGCCGCTATTGTGGTGGGGCACCATGGGCCGGGGCGTCGATTTTGGCGCCACGGTACCCGGCAGTGGCTATGGCCCAGGCTGGGCCCTGCTGGGAGAGACGGTCACGACGTTCGCCTTGATCGCCGGTCTGTTCTCTTTCCTTCGACACCGGCGATGGCGACGCTTCACGCCGGCGATGTTCCCCTTGCTTTACGCCGTCATGGTCTGGGCGGAGGGTCCGGTTTCCGGGACCAGCACCAACCCCGCGCGCAGCTTGGGTCCGGCCGTGGTTTCGGGCGTCTGGGGCGGCTGGTGGATCTATTGGGCGGGCCCCCTGTTGGGCACACTGCTCGGCGTCCTGCTGTTTCGGCTGCGGTGGCTGCGGCGCACCGAGGTCGAGATCGCCAAGTTATATCACTTTGAGCACGACCGTTACGGCGTGTTTCGCCGCGACAGCGTCCGGCTGCGGCGAGACTGATGCGAAGCCGGCGCCAGTCCGCCGGCCGGCTGGCTTCGTCTAACGCCCTTCCTGCGAGACGCCCTGGGGGTCAAAGATGTAGCCGACCCCGTGCACGGTGCGGAAAGCGCCCAAGTCAATATTGTGCTTCTTGAAGAGATCGCGGACCTTGACGATGTACTGATCCAGCGACCGGCTGCGCACGTCGGCATGCAACCCCCAGACCGCGTGAATCAGCGCCTTGCGCGTGATGACCACACCCTGATTGTTCTGCAGATACGTGAGGATGCCCAGTTCCTTGCGCCCGATTGTTTCGGTGACGGCGTCGGGGAATTCCGCCTGGAGGCGTACCGGCGTGATCTTCACGCCAAGAAATTCAAACGGCTCGTCGATGATCCGGACGTTCTTGGTGATGTTGAAGTCGGTGCGCGACTCGGCGCGCCGAAGCACCGCGTTGATGCGCGCAATCAATTCCGGATAGCCGAACGGCTTGGTAATGTAGTCGTCGCCTCCCATGTCGAGCCCCTTGACCTTGTTCACCTCCAGGGTGTTGCCGGTCAGGAAGATCGTGGGAACCGAGATGTCATTTCGCTTCAGCTCTTCCATCAACGCAAAGCCCGATTGGTCGGGCAGCGTGAGGTCCAGGAGCATGAGGTTGGCGAAATTGCGTTTGAGAAAACGCAGCGCATGGGCGCAGCGGTTGTAGACCTGGGTCTGCATGCCGGCGTCCTCAAGATGTTGGGCGATGAGTTTGGCGAGTTCTTCTTCGTCCTCGACGACCAAGATGAGCGGGCGCGGGGCCGCTCGCACCGGGGGGGGCGGGGTAATGGCTGCTGGGGATTGATCCGTCATGGCTTTGGTCCCTAGGGGTCAGTAGGTTGCAGGCGACTCAGGTTCTTGACTGTCGGCTCGCTTTTTACAAATGGCCCGGGTTTTGTCAAAGTAAACCTCTTCGTTGCCGAAAGCCGGGTCGGGAAATTCAAGCCACCGCGGGACGCCGGTTTTGGAATGGCAATTTGTGCTTGAGTGTCCTTGACGCTGTGTGTCCTTTGGCCGCGTGGCTGAGAAAACTCCATTGCTGATGGTAGGTTTGCCGAAGGGCAGCCTCGAAGAATCAACGCGGAACCTGTTCGCCAAGGCTGGTTTCAAGATTACGGTCAGTTCACGCTCGTACCGGCCGGTGATCGACGATCCGGAGCTCGACTGCCGCATGGTACGGGCCCAGGAGATGAGCCGTTACGTCGAGCACGGCTTCTTCGACTGTGGGCTCACGGGCCACGATTGGATACTCGAAAACGAGTCCAAGGTCGTCGAAGTTTGCGACTTAATTTACAGCAAAGCGTCGACGCAGAAGTCGCGCTGGGTGCTGGCCGTGCCGGAAAATTCACCGGTTCAGCGCCCGGAAGACCTGGCCGGGAAGCGCGTGGCCACCGAATTGGTCAACACGGTGCGTCGCTATTTCGCCGCCCGCAAGGTGAAGGTGGAGGTCGAGTTCTCGTGGGGCGCGACCGAAGTCAAGGTGCCCGACTTGGTGGACGCGATCGTCGACATCACCGAGACCGGCAGTTCACTTCGCGCCAACAAATTGCGCATTGTCGACACGTTGCTGACGACGAACACGAAGTTCATTGCCAACGCGGCCAGTTGGGAGAATCCGGCAAAGCGCCGCAAGATCGAGATTCTGGCGATGTTGCTCACCGGCGCCCTGGAGGCGGAGAACAAAGTCGGCCTCAAATTGAACGCGCCGCGCGCGCGTCTCGACGAGTTGTTGAAGTCGCTTCCGGCGCTGCGCAATCCGACCGTTTCCCCGCTGGCTTCGGCGGAGTGGGTGGCATTGGAAACGATCATCGACGAAAGCGTGGTGCGGGAAATCATTCCGCAATTGAAATCGCTCGGCGCCGAGGGAATCATCGAGTACCCGCTCAACAAGGTGGTTTATTGACTCCGCCGAGGCCGTCGCGCCCCCGCCGGCTGGCGGATGACGACCCCATTTCCCATGAAAGTGACTCTCGGCCTCCTCCAGCATGCGTGCGGCGCGGATCCGTCGGTGAACCTGCGGCACGCCCTGGCCCTGGCGGAACGGGCGGCGCGTCGCGGAGCGAAGATCATCTGCACGCAGGAACTGTTTCGTTCGCCGTATTTCTGCCAGAGCGAGGACTACGAGAATTTCCGGCTGGCGGAACCCATTCCGGGTCCGGGCACCGCGGCATTCCAGGCGCTGGCGCGGAAGCACCGCGTGGTGGTCATCGCATCGTTGTTCGAGAAGCGGGCTTCGGGCCTGTACCACAACACGGCGGTGGTCATCGACGCGGACGGCACGCTGCTCGGCCGATACCGGAAAATGCACATTCCGGATGATCCGCTGTACTACGAGAAGTTCTATTTTGCGCCGGGCGACACCGGCTTCCGATCGTGGAAGACCCGACACGGAACCATCGGGG
>JBJKRD010000246.1:0-3159 GCA_046704925.1 Opitutaceae bacterium
AGCTGCCGCTGTGGGACGACTACCAGAAACAGCTCGACAGCAACTTCGCGGACATGGCCAACATCGGCGGACGCGAGGCCGGCACCATCACCGCCGCCTGTTTTCTGGCGCGCTACACGAAAAATTTCAAATGGGCGCACCTGGACATCGCCGGCACGGCCTGGAAGACCGGCAGGGAAAAAGGCGCCACCGGCCGGCCGGTGGCGCTGCTGGTGCAATTCCTGATCAACCGCGCGCTCAAAGGCGGCGCGGATGCGGCGGCATGACGCGCGTCGACTTTTACCTGCTCGATCAACCCGCCGAAGGCGGCCGGGATATCACCGTCTGCAAGCTGGCGCAAAAGGCCTTCCAGCTCGGCCACCGTATCTACATCCTCACCGCCGATCACGACAGCGCGCAGCGGCTCGACCGGCTGATGTGGACCTTCAGCGCGGGCAGCTTCATCCCGCACGGGCTGGGGGCACAAGCCGTCAACGCCGACCTGCCCGTCCTGCTCGGCCAGGAAACCCCCCCGGCGGCCTTCGAGGACGTGCTCATCACGCTGGCGCCCGAGGTGCCGGAATGCTTCAGCCGTTTTCAGCGCGTGGCCGAAGTCGTCGGTGGCGGCGAAGAGGACAAGGTCCGCGCGCGCGAGCGCTTCCGGTTCTACCGGGATCGCGGCTATGCATTACACGCGCACAAAATCGCCGCCAGCGAGGAGTGGGCGTAAGCCATGACGCCCAGGCCGCTCACGCCGCCGGTCCCGCGGATGACAGCCCCCTCCCGGGGTGAGCCCCACGCGGGGAGCGGGTATAATCCCGCCAGCGACTTGGCTGGAGGGTCATCGCCATGACCACGCAAGATCCGCGCTACAAACACAAGCCTTCCGAGAAGCACACGCTCGAAGAGGTGCTGAAATCCCTCCAGGACCTCATTCGCAACGACCTGCCCGGCGACAAATCCGCCGCGGGCGCCCCGCAAGCGCCGACGGCGGACGCCAATACCACCCCCCGCGAGGAGGCGCCTGGAAAAAACCGACCGGAGCCCCCGCCCCAGCGCGCCACCCCGCGGCGGGAGGATTTCGCTCCGGTAAATCCCGCGGCCGGTCCGGTAAATCTCGACGCCGTCATGCGCTCATTGAAAGACCTCATCGGCAACGAACTCAACGTCGGCGATCAGCCGGCCGCCGAACAGGACCTGACGCCGCCCCTGCCCGAGGACGACCTTCTGGCGAGCGCGGAGGAGGCCCTCGGACCGCTGGATGATGAACCGACTTTCGAAGAGCCCGATGAACCCGGAACTGCGAATGAGCTTGCGCCGGCGGAAGAGGACCTGACGCCGCCTTTGCCCGAAGAGGATCTACTGGCGAGCGCGGCGGAAGCCCTTGCGCCACTGGACCATGAACCGACTTTCGAAGAACCCGATGAACCCGGTACCGGGAATGCGCTTGCGCCGGCGGAGGAAGATTTTACGCCGCCCCTGCCCGAGGACGACTTTCTGGATATCGCCGCGGAAACATCGGCTCCGTCGCGGGAAGAACCAGCTGACAAGCGGCGGCGCCAGCCTGGCCCCGCGAATGAACTGACGCCTCCGGCAATAACGTCGGCGGCGGAACAGCCCGTTGTCGAGAAACCGATCGCGGATGAATTCGTTCCGCTTGACGAAGAACTCGCATTCGAGGAGACGGTGGAAGCCGCACCGCCGCCGGACTCACCGGAACTCCCCGGAGAAATATCTCCCAAGCTGCTCGCCAAACCCGCGGAACCGGCGCCGGCGGCGGAAAAAAAATCCACCGAGCGGAGAAAAATCGCCCCGGACGCCCAGCAGGAACTGCTGTTTGATGAACCGGTGCCGCTGATCATCGAACGTCAGTCGCCAGGCCGGGAGACTGAACGGAAAACCGAGATGAAACCGGAACCGGTGACGCAACAAGCCACCCCCGAAACCCCGGTCGAACCCGCCACGCCAGGCCTTGAAGCGACGCCCGAACCAGCGCTGTCTACCATTGACGTGGAAGAGACAGTAGAGGATAGCGCCTATTTTGACGTGGAGACGCCGCTGGCGGCCTCGCCCTCATCGGAGGAAACCGATGCGCCCGCGGTCGCGCCGGTCGCTCCGACGGCGACGGCATCGGAAAACACCGGGGACAATATGGGAACATCCGGATCCATGTCGGCCGACACGGCCGCGGCGGAATCGTCGCCTCCCGAAACCGGACTCAAGCTGGAAATCGCGGAGGAACCCGCGATGGAAAATTCTCCGAACACGACCTCGGTGGATTTCGACAGCATCGATTCGACCCCATCCGCCTCCGCGGAGGCACCGGGCCCGTCCGATGTCCCGGCCGTCTCCATGCCGGCGGCCGGTGAACCGCCGATAAGCGCGCATGACGCCGATGGCATGCCATCGATAGACTTCGAGACCCTTCCTCTCGCACCCGAGAAGGAAGTGCCCGCGCCTGTTACCCCGCCCGAGGCGCCGTCTCCCGCGGCGGCAAATGAACCGGCGGCGGTGACAACGCCGGCCGCCGCGGAATCCACAACAGAGGTGACCATGACCAAGAAACCGGTCCCGGATGAAATCAAAACCGAAACGGCGCCTGCGCCGGAATCCGACAAGGCCCCGGACGACCAGGCGCCCCGCCCCGCCGCCGGGAAAAAGCGCGCCAGGGCGACGGCCCCGGAATCCAAGCCGCCGGTAACGGCGAAATTCAACCTCGACGATATTCCGGTGCTGCACGAGGTGGTCGCGCCGCCGGCCGGCAGCATGCTGGCCCCACCCCCGGCGCCTCCGCAGGCACCGCTGCCCGCGCCCGACCGCGCCCGCGATATCGTGGTACGCGCGGTGGCCAAGCTCAACGTCGAACTGCGCAAGTCCGGCGGGGCCGGGCTCGACACCAAAACCATACTGCGTCTGCAGAACCTGATCCGCCAGGGCCTGGAGAAAGACGGCGAAAAATGACGGCCGCGGTTAAAAGTGAAAAATTGCCGCTAACTAATTAGAATCTCGCCCGCTTTTGACTTCCATAACTTTTCGATGAGCCAGAAACCCCAAAACCCCGCCGGTGGCGGTGCGTCTCCCGACAGCACCCTGAGCAAGTCCTACGATCCGCATTCGATCGAGCAACGGATCTACCAGGAATGGGAAAAGGCGGGAGTTTTCTCCCCCGCCGGCCGGGGC
>JBJKRD010000247.1:0-7529 GCA_046704925.1 Opitutaceae bacterium
GACCTGTCCCTGGCACGGCGCGGAATTCGACCTGGCCACGGGAAAGGTGCTCTGCCTGCCCGCGGTGGAAGACGTGCGCGGTTATCCGGTGTTCGTGAATGGCGATTCGGTCGAGGTGGAGATCTGAACGCGATCATCAGGCGCCACCGGTATGACGGTCCTGACGACAAAAAGGACGCTGCTCCGCCGCCTGAGACCCGAGGATGTCGACGACGTCATGCGGATCTTTGCCGATCCGGAGGCGATGCGGTACAGCCCGGCCGGGACGACGCAGGACCGCGCGGCCGCCGCCAACCTCGTCCGGTGGAATCAGGACAACTACCGGCGCCACGGCGTGGGCGGTTGGGCCATGATCAGCCGAGCTTCCGGCCAGTTTCTGGGGATGGCCGGGCTGATTCCCCACGAGATCGGCTGGGAGGTATTCTACTCGTTGGTGCGCGACAACTGGGGCCAGGGATACGCGACCGAGGCTGCGATCGCGTGCCGGGATCATGCGTTCGGTCCCGCTGGGCAATCGCGCCTCATTGCCATCATCCACCCGCAAAACACGCGGGCGGCGCGCGTCGCCGTGAACCTGGGCATGCGCGAGGCCGGCAGGATCGAATGCTGGGGCCGGACCAACCGGCTGTTTGAGATTCATCGCGGCGCGCCGGCCGCGCGGCCAGGCGAACCAGGGCCGGATTGACCGGCCTCCACTGGACTCCAGCATCGGGGATCTGACCGGTGCGCACGGGTGGCATCGCGCGGGACTCTGAATCCGAAAACCTCGCGGCCGTCAGCCGGCCGCCGGCATGGCCACGACGCCGGAGCGGCCGTCGATCGGGGCGAGGATTTGGCCGCGCACGGGGATCGCGTCGCGCCGGGCCAGGAGCTCGCGCGCGTACTCGTCCAGCCGGATGAATCGCACGCCGCGGTCGCGGGCGGCGGCGAGGAGCGCGCGAAACAGGCTGCGCTTGGCCATGCCCTCGATCTCGGCATGGATGGTGAGCACGTTGACCGCGTCGTCCCGGAGCAGCGCGAGGTAATGCGCCACGATCTTGTCGTCGGGGTATTCCGGCCGGCCGAGCAGCTCGTCGAAGGTGGGCAGCGTGCTGGGGATCTCGAGGGTGTGGAACACGCGGCCGCCGAGGCGCGGGAAAAACGGCGGGCCGTTGCGGGTGTCGCTGGCGTAGAGCAGGCCCGCCTCGTCGTAAGCTTCGCGGCTGCGGGCGTTGCTCTGCCAGCCGGCGGCGCCCGCCACGTGCGCCTCCTGGCCGAAGATGCGCCGGAACTCGGCGCGCGCGGCGCCGAATTCGGCGCGGACCTCCTCGAGGCTCATCCGCTGCAGGTGATCCTGCCAGCGGTAATGATTGTAGCTGTGGATGCCGGTTTCGAAACCGGCGTCCCGCACGGCCCGCATCATCGCCGCGTGGCGGCGGCCGATGTGGGGCGCGGGCAGCAGGGTGCCGTTGAGCAGGGTGCGCACGCCGTACACCGAGACCACGCTGGTGCGGCTGACCTTCTGGAAGAAGCCGGGCCGGAAGATCCGGGTGATGGCCCGGCCGGTCTGGTCGGGCCCGAGCGAAAAGAGAAAACACGCCGGGGCGCCGAGCTCGCGGCAATCGGCGACCAGGTTCGGCACGCCGAGCCGCGTGCCGCGGTCGGTGTCGACGTCAACCTTGAGCGCGAGGCGGAGCGGGGCCATGGGGGGCGGGGTTTTGTCGGAGCGGGTTTATCCCGCGATGTCCGGTACGGGCCTCAAATTTCGCGGCCGGAAGCCGCTCCCACAAAGAGGGTCTCGCCTCACTCCAATTGATAATCCTTGTGCGCGAGATGGTAGTCGAGCGTGCGCCGGATCGCCGTTTGCAGATCGATCTTCGGCCGCCAGCGGAGGTGTTTACGCGCGTTCGCGATCGACGGCACCCGGTTCTGGATGTCCTGGTAGTATTTTCCGAAGTAGGTGCCGGAGGGCACGACGACGACCTTGGCCGCCGCGACGTGCTCGCGGTATTCCGGATAATGCCGGAAAGCGGCGATGATCAGCCTGGCCAGCCGGGCGACGCTGACGTTGTTGGCCGGGTTGCCGAGATTGAAGATGCGGCGCGAAGCGCAGCCGTTGCGGTTCTCGATGATCCGCAGCAGCGCATCGACGCCATCGTCGATGAAGGTGAAGGAGCGGCCCTGCTTGCCGCCGTCGACGAGCTGGATCGGCTTTTTGAAGATGATGTTGGAGATGAACTGGGTGAAGAGCCGCGAGCTGCCCTCCTTGGGCTCGAAGACGTTGTCCAGCTTCGGCCCGATCCAGTTGAACGGCCGGAACAGGGTGTAGTCGATGCCGTCGCGCACGCCGTAGGCGTAGATGACGCGGTCGATGAGCTGCTTCGAGCAGGCGTAGATCCAGCGCTGCTTGTCGATCGGGCCGTAGACCAGGGTGCTGGTCTCCTCGTCCAGCGCGGGGTCCGGGCACATGCCGTAGACCTCCGAGGTGGACGGGAAGATGATCCGCTTCCGGTACTTCACGCACTTGCGCACGGTCTCGAGGTTCGACTCGAAATCGAGCTCGAACACCCGCAGCGGATCCTTGACGTACTGGGCCGGATTGGCGATCGCCACCAGGGGCAGCACCACGTCGCACTTCTTGACGTGGTATTCGATCCACTCGCGGGAGATGGTGACGTCACCCTCGACGAATTTGAAGCGCGGGTGGCCGAGGCAGTTGCCCAGCTTGTGGTCGCCGACGTCCATGCCGTAGACTTCCCAATCCTTCTGCTTGAGGATGGCATGGGTCAGCGAGCTGCCGATGAAGCCGTTGGCACCGAGAATGAGTACGCGGAGAGGCATGGCGGAACGTTGAACCACGGAGGCACCCGAATGAACACAAAAATACCTGGGGGGCGGGCGGGTGACCCATTCGGCGTTCCGACAGTCTGGCGGGCGGGCCGGATGCCGCCTGCGGTGCAGCGGCGCGGATCGGCGACCGCGCCTCACAACCCGCAGGTACTTCTCCGTTGCATCCCGGTGGTTTCGTTTTCGGACGACGAAGGAGCCGAAGCCGTCGCGGTCCCCACGCCCGCCACGCTTGCGGCATCGACGGCGGGATGAAATTTGGTTGTCATTGTCCCCAGCGGGAATGAGCTTCCGGCGCCCCGGCTCAGCTCGAGTTTTGCCGGGCTGAGCCCCCATACGCGACGCATGATCAAGGTCCAGTTGAGCAGGAGAATCGGCATGGCCGCACCGCAACCCTCATTCGACGCCGCGAAGTACAAGAACGCACAGCGGGAGCAATGGAACAAGGACGGCGCGGCCTGGCGACGCTGGACTCCCACGCTGGATCGTTGGCATGGCGATGCCACCCGCCAGATGCTCGACCTGGCCCGGATTCAGCCGGGTCAGCGCATCCTCGATATCGCCACCGGCGCCGGTGAACCGGCCGTCAGTGCCGCCGAACGGGTTGGCCCGGCCGGATACGTGCTGGCGACCGATATTTCGGAAGGGATCGCCGAGCTTGCCCGCCAGGTCGCCGCCGAACGTGGGCTCAAGCAGGTGGAGACCCGCGCCATGGACGGCGAGAGATTGGACCTCCCGGACGCTTCCTTTGATGCGGTGCTGTGTCGGCTTGGCCTGATGTATATGCCGCACCCCGTGACCGCGCTTCAGGAGTGGCGTCGGGCTCTGCGAGCGGGCGGCCGGGTCGCCGTCGTGGTCTATTCCACGCCGGAGCGAAACAGTTGGGGTGCCATCCCCGCTTCCATCATCCGCCGGCGCGCACAACTCCCGCCTCCCGTTCCGGGGCAACCGGGTCCGTTCAGCCTGGGCGGTCCCGGGGCGCTCGAAGGCGTCTTCCGTCAGGCCGGATTTGCCGGCCCCGAGATTCGCGCGGTGCCGGCGCCCTTGCGCATGGCCGGTACGGCCGAGTACGTGCGGCTCGCCCGGGAAGCCTTCGGTTCGTTCAATGTCATGATGGCGCACCTGGCCCCGCAGGAACGGGAGTCCGTGTGGAACGAGGTGGAAGGCGCCATGCGCAGATTCGAAGCGCCGGACGGGTTCGAGGTACCGGGGGAGTGCCTGGTCGGCGCGGCCACGAAATGATCGCACGCCACGGCCCGGCCGGCGGCCGCAATCACGGTTCATTTCTGCCAGTGCGAGCGCCGCGCGGCTCAACTCGAACGTCGGGCAAAATCATGCCATGAGTAGGTCGACCCGCAGGAGCCCGGTGGCCGGCGTGGTGCCCGTCGCCAGCGAGACGGCGGACAAGCGTCGCACGAGCAAGATCGTCAGGCGTATGGCGAAGACCTTGCTTCGTGCCAACGACGAATCGCGGCCAATTCCGGTCCGGAACGAAATCAGCGACCCGTGGCACATGGCGAAGGAGGGCAAGATCCGCTTCGACCCGAAAACGGATCCGAAACGGATGCGAAAGTAACCGATCGATCCTGTAAGGAACCGCCCGGATTGATACACCCCCGCCGCGGCCGACGGGCGAGTGGATCGACGCGACGAGGCCCGAACGGCGTCGTCCACCCGGAATGCGCGGGCAATTCTAAAGGCGCTCTCCCACCGCGAGCGACGGCGCCGTGCCGCGCCATTCAGTCCGGGTCAGTTCGAGCGCACCGTCACCGGTGGCCACCACGAGCGGGGCGAAGGAGAGAATCGTTCCTGGTTTCGGCCGGGAAACTGTAGGGCTGGCGCTTGACGCCATGCCGATCGGCCCGCCGACAAGCGGCGGCCCTACAAGGCGTCTAGCGGCCGGGCTCTCGGGCTCGGCCCACCAGACCATGAGCCGGGCCGGGCCGACATCAGTAAACGCGCCGGGATACGGGTCGGTGACGGCGCGGATGAGGTTGAAAATCTGCCGGGAGGGGCGGCTCCAATCGATCCGCCCGTCCTCCGGCTTGCGCCCGCTGAAATAGGTGGCCTGCGTCTCGTCCTGGGGCGTCTCGCGGACGTGGCCGGCCAGAAGAGCATCGATCTGCCGCTCCAGAATCCGGCGGGCGCAGGGCAGCGCCTTGCGGAACGCCTCCTCGGCGGTGTCGCGGGGCCCGAGGTCCACGCCCTCCTGGTCAACGATGGGGCCGGCGTCGGCGGCCTTGACCATACGGTGCAGGGTCATGCCGATGCGCGGTTCCCCGTGGAGCACGGCCCAGTTGATCGGGGCGCGACCGCGGTACTTGGGCAGGAGCGAGCCGTGCATGTTGAACGCGCCGAGCCGCGCCAAGCCGAGAATCTTGCTGCTGATCATGTGGCGGTAGTAAACCGACAGGATCAGGTCGGGCCGCAGGGCCGTGAGCTTCTCGATCCACTCGGGCGTGTTGACGCCGGGCGGCGTCCGCACGGTTACGCCGTGCCGGCGGGCCGCGACCGCCGGGGTCTGGAACCAGATCTTCTCAGCGGGATTGTCCTCATGGGTGATCAGCGAAACCACGTTGTCGCCGCGCGTCAGCAGGAGATCCAGGCAGTCGTGGCCGACCTGACTGTAGCCGAAAAAGAGGATGCGGGGCCCCGGCATGATCAGGAAGGCGGCGGATACGCGCCGTCGGCTTCGGCGCGGGCGGAGTCGGGATCCGGTGGTTCTCTGCGGGCGTGGAATGCCCCGATGGCGGGCGCGTTCACGTCGTTTCCAGCATCTCGCGGACGTGGTACTGCTGGCGGGAGCGGACCACCTGGTAGGTGCGCCCGACGTATTCGCCGATCAGGCCGATGCCGATCATCGCCACGCTCAGGAGGAAGAACAGGATGGCAAACAACGTGAACACGCCGAAGGTCTCGCGATCGAGGTCGAGGACGAACCGGCGGAAAAGCAGCACCGCGACCAGCGCCAGGCTGCCGCCGGCGGAGGCCAGGCTGAAGATCGTGAACAGTTGCAGCGGCGCCAGCGAAAAGCCGGTGATAAGGTCGAATTTGAGGCGGAGCAGGTGGTAGATCGATTAGTGCGACACGCCGGCGTGGCGCTCCTCGTGCCGGACCCCGACTTCGGCGGGCCGGCCGGCGAAGCTGTAAGCCAGGGCGGGGATGAAGGTGTTGATGGCGCCGCTGCGCACCACCGCCTCGACCACCGGGCGCCGGTAGGCGCGCAGCATGCAGCCCTGATCGGTCATCTCGATGTTGGTGGTCCGGCTGCGGACCAGGTTGATGATCCGCGAAGACCAGGTGCGGAAGAGGCTGTCGTGCCGGTTGAGCCGGAAGCCGCCGACGTAGTCGCTGCCGGCCGCAATCGGCCCGAGCAGCTTCGGGATCTCCTCGGGCGGATCCTGCAGGTCGGCGTCGAGGGTGACGATTACCTCGCCGCGCACGCGCTCGAAGGCCGCCATCACCGCCATGTGCTGGCCATAGTTGGCGTTGAAATCGATGACCCGGGTGACATCGGGGCGCCGCGCATGCTGCTCGCGGAGCAGCTCGAACGACCGGTCGCCGCTGCCGTCGTTGGTGAAGATCACCTCGTAGGTCCGGCCCAGCCCGTCGAGCACCGGGTAAAGGCGCGCGAACAGCGCCGGCAGGTTCGCCTCCTCGTTGTAGACCGGGATGACGACCGACAAATAGACGGCGGGGGAGTCAGACATGATTATCTCCGGCTGACGATCTGTAGGGCGGCATCGCCGAATGCCGCCTCGAATCGAAGTCTGGCGGGGTTCGGCGACCCCACCCAACGTTCGCCTTCTCGCAAGCTGGACTCGCGCACCGTACGTTCATGATTTTCGGTGAGCTTGCAGGATCGCGGCCAGAGTGTCCACGACGCGCTGCACGTCGGCGACCGTCATGGCCGGAAACAGCGGCAGGGTGAGGATATTGCGGCCGGCGTACTCGGCGTGCGGAAAGTCGCCCGGCTTCCAGCCGTGGCGGCGGTAAACGGAGAACAGGTGCACGGCGGGGTAGTGGACCCCGGTGCCGATGCCGGCGGCCTGCATCCGGGCCATGACCTCGCCGCGATTGATGGTCAGCCGCTCCTCCGGGAGCACGACTTGGAACATGTGCCAGTTGCTCTGGGTAAAATCGGCCACCGGCAGGCGCAGGCCGAGTGCGCGGATGGCGGGCAGATCGAAAGCCGCAAAGTAGGCGCGCGCGAGCTCGCGGCGCCGGGCCGTCACGGTCTCGAGGTGCGGCAACTGGCCCAAGCCGATGCGGGCGGCCACATCGGTCAGGTTGAATTTTCCGCCGATCACTTCCACGTCCATGCCGTCGTAGCCGGTGCGCGCGACGCCCTGCAAGCGATACTGCTCGGCCAGCCCGGCCTCCTGCTCGTCGTTGAGCACAAGGCAGCCGCCCTCGGCGGTGGTGATGTTCTTGTTGGCGTGAAAGCTGAAGGAGACGAGATCGCCGAACGAGCCGATGCGCCGGCCGCCCCACGAACTGCCGAACGCCTGCGCCGCGTCCTCCACCACCCGCAGCCGGTGTTTTTGCGCCAACGCGTAGAGCCGGTCGCGGTCGACGGGCAGGCCTGCGAGATCGACCGGGATGACGGCCCGGGTGGCGGGGGTGATGGCCGCCTCGACGCGGTCCAGGTCAAGATTGCGGGTGACCGGATCGATGTCGGCGAAGACCGGGCGGGCGCCGAC
>JBJKRD010000248.1:0-3019 GCA_046704925.1 Opitutaceae bacterium
CGCGCTGGCGTGGGTGCTGGCCCGGGGCGAGGACGTGGTGCCGATTCCGGGGACCAAACGCCGGAAATATCTCGAGGAGAATGCCGCCGCGGCCGACGTCGGGCTGACCCCGGCGGAGGTCGCCGAGTTGGAGGCCGCGGTCCCGCCCGGCGCGGTGGCGGGCGCCCGCTACACCGAGGCCGGACTGCGCTCAATCGACCGCTGAGGCGCCGTCCACCGGATTCTTCCGGCACCCCTGATCTACACCGATCTTCACTGATCTGGCCCGACCGGATCAGTGCGCATCAGTGGTGAATATAGCCGGCTTCATTCCGAGCGCAGCGCCTCCACCGGATTCACGCGGCTCGCCCGTCTTGCCGGCACCCAGCAGGCGAGGAGACCGATGCCGAGCAGCAAAACCGTGATGCAGGCGAAGACCAGCGGGTCGTCGGGAGCGGCGCGAATCAGGATGCGGCCCCGGGCCAGCAGCTGCGTCGCGCCCCACGCGCCCACGAGGCCCAAGGCCAGGCCGAGCAGCAGTTGCATCAGTCCGCGGCCGACGACCAGGCGCGCGATGCGGCCCGCGGTGGCGCCCAGCGCCATGCGAATGCCGATTTCGCGCGTGCGGCGGGACGTCGCCTGGGCGATGACGGCATAGATGCCGACCGCGGCCATGGCGAGGCCGATGACGGCAAAGGTCAGGAAGAGCGTGCCGAAGACGCGCAGGAACCAGAAATGGCGTTCCAGCACTCCGGGCAGGGCGGCCACGTCGAACAGCGGCAGGTCGGGATCGACCTGCTGCACGGCCGCCCGCAGCGGCCCGACCAGCGACGCCGGGTCGGCGGCGGTGCGCAGCCCCACGGCCATCCAGCCCCACGGCTCCTGGCGGTACGGGATGAAGATCAGGGGCGGATCGTCGGGATTTTGCGCGCTCTGGTCGAGATCCGCGCAGACGCCGACCACGGTGATCCACGGCTGCGGCTTGTTGTCGTCGACATACCGGAAGCGCTTGCCCACGGCCGGCCGGCCGGGCCAGAAGCGGGCGGCGAACGCGCGCGTGACCACCGCCGCCTCCTTGCCCGGATCGCCGTCGGTGGCGGCGAACCCGCGACCGCGCAGGATGGGCAGGCCGATGGTGGCGAGGTAGTCCCGGGTGGCGACGACGAAGGAGGCGCGGGGCGGTTTTTTCGGGTCCGCATTGGGCCGGCCGTCGATCTCGATGCTGTGGTGGCCGGCGCCCTCGCCGGGCAGGAAGGAAACCACGGCGGCGTGGCTGACCCCGGGCAGCGCCGTGAGCAGGGGTTCGAGCCGCTCGACGAACTGGCGGCGGGCCGGCGCGTCGACGTAGCGTTCGCCCTGGCTGTCCGGCAGCTGGATGCGGGCGGTGAGGATCCGCTCGGCGGGCACGAAGGAGTTGAGCGACTGGATCGCGAGGAAGCTGCGCATCATGACGCCGGCCCCCGCCAGCAGCACCATGGTGAGGGCAACCTGGAGGACGACCAGGGCGGCGGTGAGGCGGCCGCCGCGGTGGCTGCCGGAGCCGGGGGTGTCGTCCTTGAGCGCGGTGTTCAGGTCGACCCGCGACGCCCGCAGCGCCGGTATCAGCCCGAAGACCACGCCGCTCAACCCGGAGATGGCGGCGAAGTACACGCCGGTGCGCCAGTCCATCGTGAAGGTGATCCAGTAGGGTTTGCCGAGGCTGGGGACGGGGGTGGCGGGGTAAAAGGCGTGCACGCCCAACACGGCCAGGCCGAGGCCCACCACCCCGCCGCCGCTGCTCAGGAGCACGCTCTCGATCAGCAACTGGCGCGCGATCCGCCAGCGCGAGGCCCCGAGGGCGGCGCGGACCGAGAATTCGCGCCGGCGGCCGACGCCGCGACTGAGCATCATGTTGGCCACGTTGGCGCAGGCGATGAGCAGCACGAAACCGACGGCGCCGAGCATCGTCAGGAAGATCAGGCGGATTTGGTCGCCGTTGTAGGTGTCGCGGAAGGTGCGGACGAGCGGCCGGACGTTCCGGTCGCTGTCGGGATACTCCCGGGCGAGGCGGGTGCCGATCACCCCGAGGTCGGCGTCCGCCTGGGCGAGCGAGACGCCGGGTTTCAGTTTGCCGAACAGGAGAAGCCAGCGGTTGGCGCGCCGCTCCATGTCGGCGTTGGGCGTGAGCGGCACCCAGACATTCTCCACCGCGGGAAAATGAAAATCGGCCGGCATCACGCCGATGATCGTCGCGGGCAGACCGTTGACGCGCACGACCTGTCCGAGGACCTGCGGATCGCCGCCGTAGCGCTCCTGCCACACGCGGTGGCTGAGGAGGACGACGCCGGGGGCGCCGGATTTCCCGTCGGTGGCGGCGAATCCACGCCCCAGCTCCGGCGGGGTGCCCAAGAGGCCGAAAAGGCCGGCGGAGATGCGCCCCAGGTCGTACTGCCCGGGCGCACGGGCGTCACCGCTGAGCGTGGCGTGCGAGGTGCCCACCGCCTCCAGGCCCGCGAGGGAACGGTTTTGCGCCCGGTAGTCGCGGAACTCGGGATAGGAAAGGTTGAACCGATGGGTGGGGTCGGAGACGTTGCAGCCCGCCACCGTGATGAGCCGCTCGCCGCCGGGGAGCGGCACCGGCTTGAAGAGCACCGCGTTGACCAGGGTGAAGACGGTGGTGTTGACGCCGATGCCGAGCGCGAGGGTGACGATGACCGCGAGGGAGAACCAGCGGTGCGCGGCGATCTGGCGCAGGGCGAAGCGGAGGTCGTTGATCATGCGGAGAAGGGGGCCGACTGCGGTGCCACCGCCGATAACCCCGCAAGCAGCCCGGCGGTTGCAAAAGGTCAACCCCCCGCCGGCGATTGCAACCGACGGACCCGTGGCCGGGCGGCGGTCGGCCGGGGTTCCAGAACAAGCTTCGACACCGCGATTCGGCCGCATCAACCTCGCCACCGTCATGGGCGAGAAAGATCCCGGAGGCGTCGTCCCTGCGGCGCCGCCGCGGGCGCAGAACCCGGAGGCCGAGCCGGCCGCGCCGGCCGGGGTGAGCCTGGCAACC
>JBJKRD010000249.1:0-3285 GCA_046704925.1 Opitutaceae bacterium
GTGCAGGTCGGCGCCATGCCGCGCCAGCGATCCCGGCCAGGCGCCCACGAGCCGGACCAACGGATCGAAGGCCAGCAGCATCCCGGAGCCGACCACGACCTTGAGCACGAGTTTGGCGGTGGCCAGCCGTCTTCCCTCCCACGTCCGCCAGCCCACCAGGAGCGATGTCACCCCGAGGCCGAGGTTGGTGCCGATCACCACGGCCACGATCACGGGCAGATTCACGGCGCCGGCGTCGCCCAGGGCGATCGTCAGGCCGATCGAGGCGGTCGAGCTCTGCATGGCCACCGTGGCCACCAGGGCGAACAGCACCAGCGCCAGGCGGTAATGCGTGGCGACCTGCAGCAGGGTCTCAAAATCGGCGTTGCCCGCCAGGTGCCGGGCGGAGGCGGCCGTGACCGACATGGCCAGGAAGATGAAGCCGAGGCCGAGGAGACTCTGGCCGATACCCCGGATGATTTCCGCCCGGGCGAATTGGAAGCCGAGGAGGCCGAGGACCAGGAAGACGGAGTAATAGTCGAAGAGGTGGAACGAGATGAGCTGGACGGTGATGGTGATGCCGACATTGGCGCCCAGCAGAAAGAGGATGAGGCGGTCGGCGGCCAGGCGGCCGGCATTGAGCAGTTGCAGCGCGAACAGGGTCTGGGCCGTGGACGAGGGGGCCACCGAACCGAAGGCGAATCCGGTGAGCACGGCGGTGGCCGGGCGGTGCTGCATCGTCTCGATCCACCGGTGCAGGCGCTGGCCCGCGAGGCGGTCGAGGCCCTTGCGCAGGAAGCGAATGCCGAACAGAATCAGGGCGACGGCGCCCGCGATGTCCATCAGGACCATGGGGGTGGGGAGGCAGGTTGCCGCGTGCGGGGGAACGAGGCAACCCCGCACGCCCGGCGACGGCTCCTAGTTGGTGGCCGTCGGCGAGTTTTTCATCGCCGTCGCGTACATCTTCGTCTGGTAGTCGACGACGAGGTTCGCGCCGGACCCCTGCCGCTGAAAGACCGCCCGGATCTCGCTCAGATGGGGCTGGAGGATCCAGCTGAACTGGGCCCCGAGGTTGTTCGGCTCGTCCATCAACTGGAGGTATTCGATGTAGTGCTGTTTCCAGTCCTCGACGTTGTTCGCCACGTTCACGGTCAGTTCCGCCGTATCCGTGTCGCCCAGGGTCTGGACGGCCTTGTATTTCGACTTCAGCTCCTGGTAGATCGTGTTGAACTCGTCCTGCCGGCCGAAAGCGGAGTGGGTGGCCTTGAAGAAGCGGAGCCGCACGATCGTGCCGGATTCGTCCACCGTGACCTCGGCCCGGTCAAACCCGTGCTTCTTCTCGGGCACGGTGTACACCGTCCACGGCCCCTCCTTGCGGGTCTCCAGAATCGGCAGGTTGCGTTCGAACCGGCCTTCCGGGGTGAACCCGTAGACATCGTTGTTCGCGATGGTGTATTTGGCGACGGCGGCGGCGGCCAGGGCGGCGTAGTCCTTTTCCTGCGGCGCCGACGGCACCGTCTGGCAGGAGGAGAGCAGCACGAGGAGCGCGGCGATCCCGATCCGTTTCATGGGTCCAAGGTGAAGCAGGATTTGGGGTGGTAGCAAGTTTAGTCGGCGCTCGCCCGTCGCGGGTGGCGGCCATCGGGCTTCGACCCCGGCCGCAGAACCTGGTTCGCCGGTTGGCGCCGCCGCCGGGGGCGGATATGATTTGATTTGGCATGGCGAACCCGGGGTTGACATAACTGACACGCGATCACCCATGAATCTCGTTGAGCAGGTCAGGCGGGCCGGCGTCGTCGGGGCGGGAGGCGGCGGCTTCCCGACCCATGTCAAGCTGGCGGGCAAGGCGGACACCGTCATTGCCAACGGCGCGGAGTGCGAGCCGCTGCTGCACAAGGACGCCGCGGTGATGGAGCACTCCGCCGCGGCGATGGTGGCCGGCATGCGGCTGGCGATGGAGGCGGTCGGCGCGCGCGCCGGCATCGTCGGGATCAAGGCGAAGAACCAGCACGCCGTGGAGGTGGTGGGGGCCGCCTGCGCCGGCACGCCGGTCCGGGTGCATCTCCTGGGCGACTATTATCCGGCGGGGGACGAGTACGACCTGGTGCACGAAACCACCGGGCGGCTGATTCCCCCGGGCGGCATCCCCCTGCAGGTGGGGGCCGTGGTCTGCAACGTCGAGACTTTCGTCAACATCGCCGCCGCGGCGGAGGGCCGGGCGGTGACCCACAAGACCGTCACGATCGCCGGCGCGGTGCGCGAGCCGCGGACCTTGACCGTGCCGGTCGGCACCAGTCTGCGCGAATGCATCGCGGCGGCCGGCGGGCCCTCCGTGCCGGACCCGGTGCTGTGCATCGGCGGGCTGATGATGGGCGAGACGACCGACGACCTGGACCGGCCCGTGGTCAAGACCACCACCGGGGCCGTGGTCCTCGCGCGGGACCACCACGTGATGGAGCGGAAACTCAAGCCGTCGCCGGTGCAGAATGCCATCGGCAAGTCCGCCTGCGACCAGTGCCGCTACTGCACCGAATACTGCCCGCGGTTCCTGCTCGGCTACGCGGTCGAGCCGCACCAGGTGATGCGCAGCCTGGCCTTCACCGCCACCGGGGCGGAGCGCTGGAACGAGTGGGCCGCCCTCTGCTGCGCCTGCGGGCTTTGCACGCTCTACGCCTGTCCCGAGGAGCTCTACCCGAAGGAGGCCTGCGACCAGTCCAAGGTGCAGATGAAGCAGTCCGGCCTGAAATGGAGCGGTCCCATGACGGTGAAGCCGCACCCGATGCGCGACGGCCGGCGCGTGCCGATCCGGACGCTGATGAAGAAGCTCCATATCCTCCAGTACGACCATCCGGCGCCGCTGCACGACGGGGTGCTCGCGCCGCGGCAGGTCGTGCTGGCGCTGAAGCAGGGCGCGGGTTCCCCCAACGAGCCGCTGGTCAAGCCGGGCGACCGGGTGGCGGCCGGCCAGGCCCTCGGCGCCGTGCCGGAGAAGGCGCTCGGGGCCGTCATTCACGCGCCGTTCGCCGGGCAGGTGGCCGAGGTCGCCGCCGGGCGCATCGTGCTCCAACGCCTCTGAATCGCATTCGCCATGACTGAGAAATCCATCGGCATGATCGAGCTGTCCAGCGTCGCGGCCGGTTTTCAGGTCGCCGACACGATGCTGAAGGCCGGCAACGTCCGCCTGTTCCTTTCCCGTTCCATCTGCTCGGGCAAGTTCATGGTCCTCATCGGCGGCGACGCCTCCGCCGTGGAGTGGGCGGTCGCGGCCGGCCGGGAGGCCGCGAACGGAAGCATGATCGACAGCTT
>JBJKRD010000250.1:0-9767 GCA_046704925.1 Opitutaceae bacterium
ATGGAGGTCGTCGAGGTCCGGCCGCAGCACCACGCTCTCCTGCTCGTTGGGATCGGTCCGCGCAATCACCGCCATGCACGCCTCCGTCGCGCTGGGATTGTAGGGCAGGTGCGGCACGCCTGCCGGGATATAGACGTAGTCGCCGGCGCGGCATTCGAGGTGCTGCTCCAGGCGTTCGCCATACCACATGCCGGCGGTGCCGCTGAGCACGTGGATCGCCGTTTCGTGGCGGGCGTGGAGGTGCGCCCGGGCCCGGCCGCCGGGCGGAATCGTGAGCCGGTGCATGCAGATGGCCCGGGCGCCGCAATTGTCGGCCGAAATCCCGGCGAAATAGGTGAACGCCTGCCGGCCGGTGTAGGTTTCACCCGGGTGCACGACCGCACAGGTGGGCTTCGGGGCTGCGCTCATGCTCCCTCCATCGCCGGAATGCCGCCCAAGTCAAGTTCGCCGGGCTGATCCCGCCGGCCTCGGCAAGGCGGTGCGGCTGCCTGGTGGCACCGGCGCTCCGCGCCGGGTCGCAGCGCGGGCGCAGCAAGGCGCGCTGAATTGAAACTGACCCGGCGTGCATCCGCGGCCGCGGTTTGCCAAGGCGCCAAGGTTGATTCTACTGCCGGCATGTCCCCCCCCGCCCAAAGGCGCCGGCCCCCCGGACACCGCCGTAGATTGCGGGATGCCGTCGCGGGCGGATTCGCGGTCCTGCTGGCGGTCGTGCCGCCCGCCCGCGCCACGACCAAGGGATTGAATCAGATCGTCACCCCGGACATCCAGCCGGCCGGCGTCCTGTCGATCAGCGGTCAGCTTCAGGATGCGCGGATCAGCAACCCGGTGCAGCTGCAGTTCGAACTGGGGCTCACGCCGCGGCTCGAGCTCGCCTGTGCGCACGGCCTGCGGCCCCGCGAGGAGATCTTCGGCGCCGAGGCTGAACTGTGGGCGCAGGGCGCGAATCTTCTGAGCGCGGGCGCCGTCAACTGGTCTTCGCGTGGCGGCGGCGCGCAGCCGGTGCTGGAATACGGCTATTACGCGGGACGCGACCACCTGATGGGCGGCGTGATCCGGGTCGACGGTCGGACCGAAGGCATCCTCGGCTATTCCCACCAGTTCACTGCCCGATGGCAGTTCGCGGCTGACTACCAATCCGGCCCCGGCAACGCCGTCACCGTGGGCTGCACGGTGAACCTGACGCCCGACCTGCAGATAAATCCGGCGCTCTACGTGGCCAACTCCGGCCCCCACCGCGTCATGGGCTACGTCGTGCTGACCTGGAATCTTCCGCTCTGGCGCTGACGGTTCGTCCGCCGGCGGAGCTGGACGGCATCGCCCGACAACGGCCAGACTTGGCTTCGCTCAATTTCCTCCATGGCACCCACGGTTCTGCAAATCATCCTGCTCGGCCTCGTCCAGGGCGCGGCCGAGCTGCTGCCCGTATCCAGTTCGGCCCACGTCATCGTGGCCGAGAAGCTCATGCGGCTCGATCCGGCGAGCCCGGAGATGTCGTTCATGCTGGTGATGCTGCACACCGGCACGATGTTCGCGGTGATCGCGTATTTCTGGCGGGCCTGGCGGGCGAGCTTCTTCTCCAGTCCGGCGCGCCTGGCCGCCGCGGTGAAAACGGTCGGAATTGCGAGCGCCGGCACCGCCGTGGTCTATCTGGCCCTGAAGGTATTTATCGAGAAAGTGGTGCTCGGCGGCGGCACGGCCGCGGTCGAGCAACTGTTCTCGTCGCTGCCGCTGATCGCGGCCGCGCTGCTCGCGGCGGGCGCGCTCATTCTCTGGTCGGCGGCCGCGAACCGGCGGGGCTCCCCGGGCGGTGAGGTGACCCTGCCGGCGGCGATCGTCATCGGCCTCGTGCAGGGGTTGTGCGTGCCCTTCCGGGGATTCTCCCGCTCCGGGGCGACGATTTCCACCGGGCTGCTGGCCGGGGCGGGGCGCCGGCAGGCCGAGGTGTTCAGTTTTGCCCTGGCGGTGGTGCTCACGCCGCCGGCGATCGCGCAGGAGTACCTGCGGCTGCGTCGGGCCGAGGCCGGCACGGTCATCGGGGCCCACCTGCTGCGGCTGGTGCAGCCCGGGCTCCTCGGCATGGCGGCGAGCTTCGTCGCGGGCGTGCTGGCGCTGGCGTGGCTTTCCCGCTGGCTGGAGACCGGGCGCTGGCGGATTTTCGGCTATTACTGTCTCGCGGCCGCCGCGGTGCTGTCTGTCCTCGCGGCCCGCGGCTTCTGACGCGGTTCGCTCAGCGGGATGGCTCCACCCGGAACCAGTCGAACTCCGCCCCGCCGCCCGCGACGCCCGGGGGCGCCGATGCGAACAGGCCGACCTTGGCCCCGACCCATTTGCTCGGCTGCGCCTGGAACGCCTCGCCGACGGGATTGAAGACCCGGCCGTCGAGGCTGTAGCTGAACCGGCACCGCGCCTCCGCATCGACCGCGACCCGCAGCTGCAGCGGCGTCAGGTGCACCGGAATGGTCGCGACCTCCAGCGGGGCACCGCCGTCGGACGCCTTTTCGCAGACTTCAAGGGTGATGCGCAGCCCCTCCGGGGTCTGGCGGAGGCCGATCCAGGCGTAGCTGTAGCCGAAGATCATCAGGCCCGCCTGTTCGCCGTCGACGGCGGGCGAAAACTCCAGCCGGGTGGTGGCCACGAACGCCGGGGCGGGGAATTTCTGCAGGAGCAGGTTCGGTGCGAGCCAAAGGTTCGGTCCCACGGGCGCGGCGACCGCGGTCAGGCGCAGGACGCTCGGCTTCGCGCCCAGCCGGGCCCAGGCGGGCTGCGGGTTGGCCTGCCACTGCCATTGCGGCGCCAGCGCCGGTCCGTCGAACTCATCGGAGCAGGCGGGCGCGACCCGGGGCTGCGGCGGCAGCACGGGTTTCCGGTGGGTCAGCACGGGTTCACCCTTGCCGTCGCCGTCGGGATCGTTGCCGATCACCGGCCAGTCGTCGCTCCACACCATCGGCTGCAGGTGCACCACGCGACCGAACGGACCCCGATCCTGGAAATGCAGGAACCAATGGGCCCCCGCGGGCGTGTCGACCCAGGCGCCCTGGTGCGGACCGTTGATCGCAGTGGATCCCTGTTCCAGCACCACCCGCCCCTGGTAGGGTCCTTTGATGTTCCGGGACCGGAACACGGCCTGGTAGCCCTGCGGCACACCCCCCGCCGGCGCGAAGATGTAGTAGTAGCCGGAACGCTTGTAGAGCTTGGGCCCCTCAAGGGTGTGCCAGCCCGCCAGCTTGTCCGCGTCGATCACAATCTGGCCCTTGTCCGCCGTGGCGCGCCCGTCCTTCGTCAACAGGTGCAGCGTGAGGCGGTTGTTGACGCCCGCCCGGCTGCGCGACCAGGCATGAATCAGGTAGCCGCGGCCGTCATCGTCCCAAAACGGGCAGGGATCGATCAGTCCCTTGCCGGCCCGCACCAGCACGGGCTCCGACCACGGGCCGTGCGGGTCGTCGGCGGTGATTTGATAGATGCCGAAATCGGGGTCGGGATAGAAGATCCAGAACTTCCCGGCATGGTGCCGGATGGACGGCGCCCAGACGCCGCAGCCGGGCCGCGGCGCGGCAAAATGGTCGGCGGGCACCAGGCTCGGCAGGGCGTGCCCGACCAGCCGCCAGTTGACCAGGTCGCGCGAGTGGAGAATCGGCAGGCCGGGGACGTGGCTGAAACTGGAGGCGATCAGCCAGTAATCGTCGCCGACGCGGATCACGTCGGGGTCCGAATAATCGGCAAACAGCACCGGATTTTGGTAGCTGCCGTCCGCGCGGTCGGGCAGCCACGGCGGGGAGGAGAAACCGGAAGAGGTCATAGGCGGTCTCGGAGCGGGAGCGCGGACGCCAGGCGGTCATTGCGGCAACAGCGGATTCCAGCGATCAACGCCGCCCAACACGTGCTCCACCGTGATGGCGCGGGCTTCGGCCGGAGTCAACTGCCGCGCCCAGGCCACCCGCGCGGCGGCATCGGCTCCGGGACCCGTGCTGTCGAATTCCGCATAGCGCACCGTCCGCTCCCGGTCCGGCTGCCGCCAATTGTTCCACCCGGCGGGTGCCACGGCGGCGGACATCTCGGTGTCGAGGAAAGTCACGCTGGCGGAGGCGCGCCACGGGCGCCCCAGATAGCTGCGCGCCTCCGGACTGTCGCCCGTGATGCGGCAATGGGAAAAGACAAAGCCGTAGGGGGCGTTGCGCGGTGTCGACGCGGCGGTGATGTAGCCACGGCCGCGGCAGATCAGGTGACAGCGATCGAACCAGGCGGTGGCGCCGCCGAAGATGAAATCGACGTGCCCGGTGATGGTGCAGTCGCCGAAATACTGGCGGCCGCGATTGAGGAAGACCGTGTCCTGCCAGCCCAGGAACCGGCAGTGCCGGAACGCGACGCGGTCGCCGTCCACGCGGACCGCGAGCGCCTGGCCGACCGGTCCGGCGGAATTCTCGAAGGTGAGGTTCTCCGCCGTGAAATCGTCGGCGTCGATCACGGTGGAGGGCGTGCGGAAGGTGCCGATCGGATGTCCGTCGAGGCCCGCTCGTTTCGCGCTCAAGTCGTAGGTCAGGATCGTCCGGTCGGCATCCTCGCCGCGCAGGATGACGAAGCGCTTTTCGCGCTGGACGTAGACGAGTTCCTTGTACGTGCCGGGCTTGACCAGGATCACCCAGCGCCGGTCGGCCGCGAGGTTCTGCGGCGCGGCATTGATGGCGTCCTGCACGGTCCGGTACTGGCCGCTGCCATCGCCCGCCACGACGGCCACCGGGGGCGGCTCGCCGGCCGCCAGTGCCCGGCGGACCCAGGCGATGATTTCATCCATGAAGCGCGGATCGTGCCCGGACCACGAGAGCAGCCGGTGCGGGGCGCCGGGAATGACGAGGAAGTCGCAGGGAACGCCGGCGGCTTTCAGCTTGGCCTCGAAGAGCCGGGTCTCCTCGATGGGCACGGTCCGGTCGGCGTCGCCCTGGACGAGGAGAAACGGCGGCAGGCCCGGGCGGACGTGGTTGATCGGTGCCATCTCGCGGAGGATCGCCCGAGCCTCCGGCGTGACCGCCTGGGGACGGTCGAGCAGGAGCTGGAGCGATTTGCTCAGGCCGCCGCGCCGCGGAAGTTCGTATTCGAAATCCGTCACCGGCGCGCAGCCGACCACCGCCTGCACCCGGGTGTCCGGCCCGGCCATGGTGGCCGCGAGGCAGACGAGATGGCCGCCGGCGGAATGGCCGAACAGGACGATCTGCCGGGGATCGCCCTTGTACTCGGCGGCGTGGGCCCTGACCCACCGAATCGCCGTCTGCACGTCCTCAAAACACGCCGGCCAGCGGAAGGCGGGCGCGAGGCGGTAATTGATCGAGAACCAGGTGAAATGGGCCGCCGTCAGCGGCGCGAACCACGGCGTGATGTCAGCGCCGTCGCCAGGGTGGTTGCTGCCGCCCTTGTCGCCGCTGGTCCAGCCGCCGCCGTGGACGAGAATGGCGACCGGGAAGGGACCGGAGCCGTCGGGGACGCTGACGTCCAGGCGGAGGCTTTCCCCTGCCGCTTGGCCGTATTCGACGTTCCGGAACATTTCGGCCGTTCGCGCCGGCGTGGCGCAGGCCGCACCAAGCAGAATGGCCGTGAGGAGGCCGGGAGTGCGTTTCATAAGTGGCGAGGGCAGGTGGCGGCGCGAGGGCCGCTTCACGGCTGGGTCGCGGTTGCCAGCGTATTGACGTTATTCTTTGGATCCCGGTAGTCGATGAATTGGTTCGGATCGGTGCCGTTCAGGTATTCCTCGAGGTTGGTGTAGCCGTCGTGGTCCGGGTCGGCGGCCGCATCGGCGGGGTTGTGCGGGTTCAGGCCATGCCGAACCTCCCAGGCGTCGGGCATGCCGTCGCCATCGCTGTCCACCGGCACGGGGCCGGACTTGAGGTCCGGCCAGCCGCCGACCTCCGTCTGCGAATTGATGATGTGGCCCGTACCGTGGCGCACCGCGTCGACAATCCGCGCATCAACCGAATCGCGCACCGGCCGCGATGCGCCAACGGAGGCGAGCACCGCCGTGTACGCCTCCGGCGCGGAGCGCGTGCGGACCGGGGCGACGGGGAACGGCTCGGCCACGGTTTCCACCTGGCGCACGCCGCGAATCTCCACCGGGTCGAAAAACCGCGTGTTGTCGGCGGTCAGCCCGGGCCGGCCGTCGACGACGTTGTCGCGGATGAAGAACACCAGGGTGGACGGGGCGCCCACCCGGATGGGGGTCGGCGCCTCGCTGCTCGGACCCGGCTTGATGAAGTTGGCGACGTAATTCACGTGCAGGCGCCCCTGGGTGAGCCCGGTGCAGGTGTGGCCGTAGTCGTAGATGACGTTGTTGCGCACGTCGAAAAGGGGATACGGCGGGCGGCCGTAGTTGTCACCCAGCCGGGGGTTGCGCGCGTCGTTGTGGACCCAGAGATTGTCATGAAACGATACCGGCCCGTTGGCGCGGGCGAGCGAACCGTAGCCGTGCGGTCCCTTGGGATGCTTGCTCCGATTCAGGGACTCGCCGATGAGGCACCATTGCACGGTGAGATCGGAATCGTTGCCGGACAAGGACAGTGCCTCGTCGATCGACCAGGTGGCCGAGCAATGGTCGAAGATCGACCGGCTGGCGCCGTGAGCGAAATCGATGCAATCCTCGGCCTGGCCGCTGACGTCGCCCAGGCGGCTGCGCAGGTAGCGGATCACGACATCGTGCGTGGCCACCTCGAAGGGATAATCCCGCAGACAAATCCCGTCGCCCGGCGCGGTCTGGCCGGCGAGCGTCAGATACGGAGTGCGGACGATGATCGGCCGGCGGAGGGCGATGGTGCCCGCGACGCGGAACAGCACGATGCGCGGCCCCTCCGCCTCGCAGGCCGCCCGCAGACTGCCGGGACCAGAGTCGTCCAGGTTGGTGACATAGATGACGCGGCCGCCGCGGCCGCCCGGCGTGGTCGAACCGAAGCCCTCGGCGCCGGGAAAGGCAGGCAGGGGAGCCGGCGCGGCTTCGGCCGCGGACCGGGCGGTTGGCGGAAGGACGATGGCGGCGGCCAGGACGGCGGCTGCGAGGGCGGAGGTTTTCATGGGTTCGATGGCTTGGTGGAAAGGGTGAGGTCGGCGGGACGGAGGCGGGCGGACGCCTCGGAGGCGATGATCGCGCCCCCGCGCAGGTCGATGGCGGCGGGCGGCGTCCGGTCGGCGGCGGGCCGGGCGAAGACCAGCGTGTCGGTGCCGCTGCCGCCTGCATACGGGGCCACGGTCCCGGAGTGCAAAATCAGCCCGGGGCGTCCCTTGACGGTCACGCTCTCGCTGAAGACCACCGCAATTGCGTCTCCGTCTTCCTTCAGGCTATGGACGACCGGCCCGGCGGCGCTTTCCGGATCCCAGGTGCCGCCGAAGGTCCAGGCCGCGGTGATGGCGTCCGGCGGGGGCGCGCCCGGTGCCGACGCGAGATTGTCCTTGAACCAGGCGTAGTCGCCGCCGTCGCGGTGGCAGTCGTGGTAGTAGGCGCGCTCGCCCCACTGGTTGGAGGCGTCGAGATCCCGGTTGCGCTTGAGGTCAGCCGCGGTCGGCTTTGCGCCGTGCAACGGATAGATGACCCGCCGGGGCGGGCGGTCCTGCATCCGCGGGGAAAAGGTGCAGTCCAGCAGGTAAAACTGGGCGTCGTGGTGGTGCCGGCCGAGCCGCCAGCCCTCGACGCCGTCGAAATGGCAGCGCCGCAGCACGAATTTCATGTCGCGGTCGCGGCTGCCGTCGTGCCAGATCATGGCCTCGGCGTGGGGATTCACCTCGTAAAGATGGCAGTCGGTCATGTAACACCAGCCGCGCGGGCAAACGAAATCCACCGAGCCGCGGATGTTCAGGCCGGCGTGGTAATAACGGCCGCCGTTGCGGTCCCACAGCGAGAGCGTGTCGTTGCCCTGGCTCAACACGTCGCAATCGACGATCACCGTCCGGTCCGCCCGTCCGTACACCGCAAAAGCGTGGACGCCGATGATCCCCTGCGTGTTTTGCACCGTCAGGTTGGCGAGCACGCAGTCGTCGCCGTTGATGTTGACCACGCCGATGCCGAGGGCGTCCGGGTGCTCCCGGAACTCGATCGCCCCCTGGGCAAACTCGATGCGCGTGCCCTGGCGGCTTTCGCCCAGCAGGGTGACACAAGCCGGGTCGACGCGCACCTTCTCCGGGTAGACGCCGTTGCGGATGAAGATGATCCGGCGCTCGCGGTTGCCGGCGGGGATGGCATCGACCGCCGCCTGGATGGTCCGGAAATCGCCGCGGCCGTCGGCGGCCACGACGGCGTCCGGCCGGACCGTCCCGCCGACAACCGGCAAGGCGGGCGGGAGGGCCCGGGCGGCCGGGGCGCCGGCCGCCGTCAGCAGGCAGCCGGCCAGGAGGAAACCGGGAATCGACAGACGCGGTGGAAATCGGTGTTTCATTGGGAGCGGGTTCCGGGGCGGGGTCATTCCCGCCGGCCGATGTGGGGCACAAGGAGATGCAGGGCCAGGAGCGAGATCACGTACATCAGCGAGGCGCCGGCAAAGACCGGCACGTAGCTGCCGGTGGTTTTGAGTACGTAGCCGATCACCTCGGCGACGGCGGCGCCGGTGAGGTAGGAGACAAAACCGCCCAGCCCCACCACCGAGGCCACCGCCCGCTTCGGCATCGTGTCGGATACGAAACTGAAGAGATTGGCCGACCAGCCTTGGTGCGCGGACCCGGCGATGCCCACGATGAGGACGGTGAGCCAGACGTTCGGCACATAGGGCGCGAGAAACACCGGCACCACGGCGACGGCGCACAGCAACAACGAGATCTTGCGGGCGGCGTTGAGGCTCCACCCGCGGTCGAGGAGCCGGCCGGCCAGCCAGCCGCCCGCGACGCCGCCGAACGCCGCGATGAAATAGAAGAGCGCGGTGAACGAACCCACCACCTCGAGCGGCAGGTGGTAGCGCTTGTCCAGGAAGTCCGGCAGGAAGAACATGTAGATGCCCCACACCGGACCCGCCAGGATGCCGGCGATCAGGTAGGCCCACACGGCCCGATGTCCGAGGAGCGTCAGCCAGGGCACGGACGTCCGGCGCTCCGCCGCCGCCGCCGGCTGGTCGGAGCGGATGTAGGCGAGCTCCGCGGCCGAGAGTCGCCGGTGGGTTTCCGGCGTGTCGTAGAGCACCCACCAGGTGATCACCCACAGCAGGCCCAGCCCGCCGGTCAGGTAGAACGCCACCGGCCAGCCCCAATACTGGAAGATGAGGGGCACCGCGATCGGGCAGGCGATGGCGCCGACGTTCGTGCCGGCGTTGAACCAGCCGGTGGCCAGGGCGCGCTCCTTGATCGGAAACCACTCCGCCACGGATTTGATGGCCCCGGGGAAATTCCCGCCCTCGGCGAGGCCCAGCACCAGCCGCGCGCCGACAAAGCCGAGCGCGGTCGCCGGCAGCGTCCAGGTGAGCGCGTTCGTGGCCGAGGCGAGCAGCGGAAGCGAAAGGGTGAACGTCCGGGCCGCGGGAATGTACGCGCAAAGGCCGTGCGCCGCCGCCGCGAGACTCCAGACGCTCACGATGATCGGCAGCCCGCGCTTCACGCCCATCCAATCCATCAGGCGTCCGCCGAAGAGATAGCCGAAGGCGTAGGCCAGTTGAAAGGCCGACGCGATGTGGGCGTAATCGACTTCGCTCCAGCCCAGTTCGCGGCTCAACGGCATCTTGAGGATGCCGATGATGTTCCGGTCGATGTAATTCACCGCGACCGAGAAGAACAGCAGGCCCCAGATTATCAAACGGATGCGGCCCGGTCGCCCGGCC
>JBJKRD010000251.1:0-3097 GCA_046704925.1 Opitutaceae bacterium
CACAAGAAGCTCACCGATTACCGGCGGTCGCTCGTCCTCGATTCGGCGGTCGCTACCGAGACCAATCGCGCCGGCGGCGTCGCGTACCGCCGCGAGGTCTTCGCCAGCCATCCGGACCGCGTCATCGTGCTGCGTCTCACCGCCGACCACCCCGGACGCATCGGGCTCCGCCTCACGATGGACAGTCCGCACCCCGGCGCCCACACGGCGGCTCGGGGGACCGACACCCTGGCCTTATCCGGCCAACTCCAGCCGGACGGTTTGCGGTTTGAATCGCGCCTGCGCGTGATCAGCTCGGGCGGCCGGACGATCGTCGACGACCAAGGCGTCACCGTCACTCATGCCGACTCCGTGACCTTCGTGCTCGCCGCCGCCACCAGTTTCAGGAATTACCACGACATCAGCGCGGACCCGGCGGCCCGCTGCGCCGCCACGCTGGCCGCCCTGAACGGACGCAGCTTCGACTCGCTGCTCGCCGCGCATGAACAGGATTACCGCCGGCTCTTTGGCCGCGTGAGCCTGGAACTGGGAAAAACGGCCGGCGCCGCCCTGCCCACCGACGAGCGCCTGCGGCGGGTCCGGACCGCCGGGCTGGCGTCAGATCCCGCGCTGGCCGCCCTGTATTTCCAATACGGCCGCTACCTGCTGATCGCCAGCAGCCGCGCCGGCGGCCAGCCCGCCAACCTGCAGGGGATCTGGAACGAGTCGCTCAATCCGCCGTGGGAGAGCAAGTGGACCACGAACATCAACCTGGAGATGAACTACTGGCCGGCCGAGGTGACGAACCTCACCGAATGCAACGCGCCGCTGTTCGCCCTCATCGACGACCTGGCCGTGGCCGGGCGCCGGACGGCGCGCGATTACTACGGCTGCGACGGCTGGGTGGTGCATCACAACACCGATCTCTGGCGCGCCACCGCCCCGTGCAACAACATCGAGGGCGTCTGGCCGACGGGCGGCGCCTGGCTGTGCGACCATCTCTGGGAACACTATCTGTTCACCCGCGACCGCGGCTTTCTCGCCGCCCGCGCCTATCCGGTGATGAAGTCGGCCGCGCGATTCTTCGTCGAGGACCTCGTCCGCGATCCCGTCACCGGCTGGCTGGTCACCAACCCGTCGTACTCCCCCGAGCACGGCGACCTCACCGCCGGGCCGACCATGGACGAGCAATTGGTTCGCGCCCTGTTCGAGCACACTGCGGCGGCGGCCCGGCAGCTCGGCGTGGACCGCGCCTTCGCCGCGAAACTGACGCGCCTGGAGGCGCAACTGGCTCCCAACCAGGTCGGCCGCCACGGGCAGTTGCAGGAATGGTTGCGCGACCTCGACCGGCCGAACGACACCCACCGGCACCTGTCCCCGCTCTGGGCCCTCTATCCCGGCGCGGACATCACCCCGGCCGACCCGAAGATCTTCGCCGCCGCCAAAAAACTCCTGACCTGGCGCGGCGACGGGAGCACCGGCTGGAGTTATGCCTGGCGCATCGCCCTGTGGGCGCGCGCCGGTGATGGAGACGCGGCATTCCGCCAACTCGCCGGTCTGATCCGGGGAAAAACGCTGCCCGATCTTTTGGACCTTTGCGGTCCCTTCCAGATCGACGGGAATTTTGGGGGCACGGCCGGCATCGCCGAGCTCCTGCTCCAGAGTCAGCTCACCGTGCCGGGCGCCGATGGGACGACCGAAATCGACCTGCTGCCGGCGTTGCCGACGGCGTGGCCGGACGGCTCCGTGCGGGGTTTGTGCGCGCGCGGCGGCTTCGTGGTCGACCTCACCTGGAAACACGGCGCCCTGGAACGCGCGGTCCTTTCTTCGCGGCTCGGTTTGCCGTGTCGGATCCGTTACCGCAGTCATACCGTCGACCTCACGACCCGGGCCGGCGAACGCCGCCAGTTCGATGCCGCCCTCAGGCCGATTTCGTGAGCGTCCATCCCCTTGCCGCACCCTCCGTCCGTCCTTCGATCAAATCCTCATGACTCAATCACTCATCCCCTCCCCGTTCCGGGCCGGCGCCGCCGCTGTCCTCCTCGGCTTGACCATCGTCAGTCCGGCTGCGCTCGGCCGCGAACACTGGCCGGAACCCACCGCAGCCGCCCGCCGCCAGGCGGCGGAATTTCGTCAGCACCAGGAGGAGGTCCTGCAGCGGATCGCCCCGGAGCTGAAGGCGTGGTCCGCCCGCGGCAAGCCCTTCATCCCCTGGGCCTCGCAGCCCTCCGATCTCCCGCAGGCGTCCGTGCCGGCGTTCCCCGGCGCGGAGGGCGGCGGCGCCCACAGTTTTGGCGGCCGCGGCGGCCGGGTCTACGTCGTGACCACGCTTGCCGACCGCGGTCCGGGCAGTTTCCGCGAGGCCTGCGAGGCCGCCGGCCCGCGCATCGTGGTGTTCAACGTCGCCGGCATCATCCACCTCCAACTGCCGGTCTACATCGAGGCCCCGTACCTCACCATCGCCGGCCAGACCGCCCCGGGCGACGGCATCTGCATCGCCGGCCAGAGCGTCATGGACGACACCCACGACGTCGTCATCCGCTACATGCGTTTCCGGCGCGGCCTCACGGACATCTTCGACCGCCAGAGCTGCCTGGCCGGCAATCCGGTGGGCAACATCATCATCGATCACTGCTCGGCAAGCTGGGGCAACGACCAGACGATGGACACCTATCGTCACATGTACCAGCCGCCCGGGGGCGGACGGGTCGAGAAGCTCCCGACCGTGAACGACACGATCCAGTGGTGCATCATCAGCGAGGGTCTGAACACCTGGAACCACGCGTTCGGCGGCGACTGGGGCGGGCGCAACACCACCTTCCACCACAATCTCTTCGCCTGCAACACCGCCCGCAATCCGAGCATCGCGATGAGCTACGACTTCAACTTCATCAACAACGTGCTCTTCAACTGGCGCCACCGGTCGGTCGACGGCGGCGACATGCACAGCCGGATCAACATGATCAACAATTACTACAAACCCGGCCCGGTCACCCTCGACAATCCGGTGCGGTATCGCATCGTCGAACCGGCGGCGAGCTGGAGCAAAAAGGATCCGGTCAGCCGCTGGGGCCAGGTGTACGCGGCCGGGAATGTTGTCGTGGGCTATCCCAAGGTC
>JBJKRD010000252.1:0-4738 GCA_046704925.1 Opitutaceae bacterium
GGCGCGCCGCTGGAGGGGTGGCGACCGCCCCAACCCCACCACCAACCTTAAACACGGTTAATACAGCACGACCCAAAGTGCTATGAACGCAATCAGCGCCGGGCCCCCCTTCGCGAACAAATCAAACATCGGCTTCATGCTGACACGGGCTCCTCGGGCGCCACGTCGGTGGTACCCGCGGCCGCCGTCTCGACGGCGGTGCAGAATTCCAGCGCGTAGCGCTCGAGCTGGGCGAGGTTCTTGTGAATACGGTGGGCGAGAAAGCCATGGGCGACGAGGGCCGGGATCGCCACCACGAGGCCGAGTTGCGTCGCGACCAACACTTCGGAAATGCCGCCGGCCAGGCGGGCCGCGTTGCCCGTGCCGAACACGGTGATCAGCGCGAAGGTCTTCACCAGGCCGATCACCGTGCCGAGCAAGCCCATCAACGGCGCCGCCGTGGCGACGACCGCGAGCAACGGCAGCCGCCGTTCGTAATGCAGCCGCTGCGCGAGGAGCACGGCCTCCAGGCGTTCCTCCAGGATGGCCTTGGGCTGGTCCACATACTTCAGGCCGACACTGAAGAGCTCGCGCACCGATCGGCCCAACGTCCCCAGCTGCTGCCGCGCCTCGACGTTCGCGCCCCGCGTCACCACCTCCAGGAAGGCTTCCACGGCCGCCGGCGGATCCACCTGCATCCGGGACAGATCGCGAATCTTCTGCAGGAAGATCAGTACGGCCAGCACGCCGACCGCCAGGATCACATATGCCATCACCCCGCCCTTCTGCACATGCTGCCAGAGGGTGCCGTTGGTCTCCTGCAGGCGCAGGGCCTTCCCGCCCGAGGCGTCCGCCACCATGGCGCCCGCCCGGCCGGCAAAGAACGCGGCCGCCTCCTCAGACTTCCAGTCGCCCAGCGGGAAGACGGCGGGATATTTGGCTCCCTCCCGCAGGCGCACCGCGCCGGCGGAGCCGCCCCGCGCCGGGAGAAAGAAGGTCTCCGGACCGACAAAGGCGAACGTTCCCGGCAACACCTCATTGGTCGCGGCGATCATCGCCTGGCCCTGCGCCCGGTAGCCGCCCAGGGAGCGTTCCGTCCTGGCCAGGAGGAATTCGGCGATGTCCATGGCCGCGCGACCGCTGGGCCCGGCGGCCGGATCGTCGAGCTGTTTCAACAGGTCCGCGATGTGGTTGCCGTCAAACTGGTCCTCGCCCGGGGCGAGCCCGTCATCGACCGCCTTCAATCCGTCGTGGGCAAGCGAACTGGCGTACGAGGTCAGTTTCCGGGTGGCGTCCAGCTCCTGCAGGAGCTTGCGGCGTTGCGCGGTCGCATCGTCGTGGCCGGTCTCGAGCCGGGTGGTCTCGCTCTCCAGGGCGATGATGCGGTCCTCGGTGGCCCGCATTTGCTCGAGCAGCGGGGCCTTCTCCGCCGCGATGCGGGTGCGGGTGCGGTTGAGCTCGTCGGCAGCGCGGGTGAGGCGTTCGCGATATTCGCCCGCGGCCTTGGTCATCGCCTCGTCGAAAGTCGGGGCCGCGCGGCCCGCGGCGACCAGCATGCCGAGCGTCACGGCCGAAATCAGGAGGCTCTTCATGGCGCGCGGTTCGAGGTGTTATCGGTGAGCGTCCGGGTCACTTGCGCCGGCACCACGACAAAAGTGGGATCGGCCTGGTCGCGGGCGATGGCGAGGAGGTGCGCCACCGGCTCATAGGCCTCCGGCTTCGGCTCCCACCGCCAGCCGTCGGGTCCGGGGCGTCCGAGCCACGCCTGGTGGCTGGTGCGGTCGATCGCATAGCCATGACTCAGACCCCAGTAAATCACGTCGAGCGACTTGGTCGCCGGCTCCCCCGGCAACGTCAGCACGTCCTCGCCGGTCGTGATGGTGCGGTTGAACTCCGCGCAGCGATTGAGCACGGTCATCGCGATCTGCATGCGGTCGCCAAACGCCACCTTGGGCTCCGCCAGGCTGCGGTAGGACATCTCCAGCGCCTCCGAAAGGCGGGGAGGCAGATCCGGGCGGAGCGCGATCAGCTTGGCTGTGAGCGCCTGCAACCGCGCCTCGCAGGCCGTCAAATCGTCGGCCGCGGCCCGGTTCTTGGCGGCCAGCCCGGCCAGTTCCTCACGCTCCTGGGCTGTTTTGGCCTTTGCCAGGTCGCGCTTTTCCTCGAGCAAGGCCGCGCGTTCCTTCAACGCGGCCAGCGTCGATTCCAGGAGATCGCGTTCCGAGCGCCACGCCGTTTCGAGTTGCGTGGTCTCGACGCGCATCTTGACCCAGTCGCGGGCCAGCTTGTCGACTTCGGCGAGCGAATCGGCGGCGGCCGTTCGCAGGGCCGGCGCCAACATTGCCAGCACGATTATGCCTCGGGAGTAGAACGCTTTCATTCTTGGGGTGCCCCGGAGCTGACGACTCAACAGGGCCGATGCCCGCCATTGTTGGCAGGCCCCTCCCGCGAGCCAATCAAAAACTCCGCAAATGCCGAAAAGGTCGGCGCCGGCGGAGCGCAATGGCCGCGCGGCCTCCGGCCGGTCGTTCGACCGGGTCCCGAGGCGCGAATATTCAATTGCTGAATTGCCACGACGGCATTCCAGAGTATATAAGGCGGGCGCCGACTCTGGAAAAGAGTTCCGGAGCCGGGGGTGCGCCCGGCCGCGCCCCGGTCAACCCCCAAGAACCGCTCGAGGCCCGCCATGAACGCCCTATTGCGCCTGCCCCAATCCGCTGTTCCGCTCCTGTGCCTCGCCGCCAGCCTCGCCCTCGCCGCCCCCGGGCGGTCCGCCCCGCCGGCCCCGACCGCGACCAAGCCCTACACCCTTTTCGTCGGCGTGGACTTCGACGTGGAGCAAAATCACCAGTTCTATCGCGTCCAGAACGTCATCGGCAGCTCGGTCGTCGTTTCCGTCAACGGCGGCGAACGCCGTATTCCGATGAACGATCAGTCGGTCAACCTCCGGATCACGGAATCCCTGAAGCTCACCGACGCGGCGGTCACCATCGCCGGTTTCAAGGGCGAGCGCGCCTACACCCCGGCGGCCGACCCGGGGAGAAAATGGGCCAAGATGACGATCACCAGCGATCCCACCGCCGCCTTGACCCAGAATGCCAACGCCCAGGATGCCTACCGCCAAAACGTGGCCCAGGCAAACGATCCCACCCTGCGGCCCGAGATGCGGGCGGCCATCAGCCAGATGACGCCCACGTTGTACGCCGCCGCCAACAGCGCCGCGGACAATCTCGCACAAGCGAACGACTTGGGCCGGTCCGACATGGCCAACCCGGGGTACAACAGCATGCGGATGGAGGCGGAGCTCGCCAAGAAACTGTACGACGCGATCGACGTCAGCTTTGCCGTTTCCTCGCCGCAGCCGTTGACCGATGCCTATTTGGTCGTGCTGGCCCAATATCACGATCCGCACGAAGCCCAAGGCACCGCCCGCAATTGGATCTTCGCCCAGGCGCTCGGCGCCGTCGACGACCGCCCGCGACAAATCCAGATCAGGCACGGCGGCTTCCCGCCGGGATACACGTTGGAGAAAGTGTCGGTACATGTTTACGACCACGGGCGCGAGCTTGCCTCCAACGTGGCGGGGAGACGCACCCAACTGACCAGCGACGAGGCGTTTCAATACCTGGTGATCGACTACCTCGCCAGCCACAAGGACTCCACGCTTCCCCCCACCCTGGCCATGGGCCGCCTTCCGGCGGCCGCCCGGGCCGGCCTGTCAGCGGAGCAACTGGCCCGGGTCTATTACGTCAAGGTCTCCAAGGACGGGCTGCCCGCAGGCTCCTTTCTCAACGAGGCGTGCTCCCGCAAGACCAACGACCCGAGCTTGGAGGCCATCATCCAACAATGCCGGTTCCGCCCCGCCTTGACCAAGGGCCGGCCCGTGGAGGGGGTGGCGCAAATCTCACTCCGCGACCTGAAACAGTAAGTGAAATCCTGGTCGCAAGCGCTTCCGCCGACTCCATGATGTGGACCGCCCCTGTCTCCGCCATTCACGCCAGGCGGCCCGCTCCGTGCGGGCGGGCCGGTGGCGACAGCTGCCACATGCGACCATGAGATCGATTGCGTTCCCGACCCGTCCCGCCCCGCCGGTCCACCTGATTTTGGCGCTCGCCGCGGCCCTGATGCCGGCCGCATCGCCGGGCCTCCCCGCGAGCGACGCCACGCCCGCAGGGCCGAAGCCCTACGTGCTCTATCTCGGGGCGAACCTGGACGTGCAGCAGGGCAAGGAGCTCCGCCGCGTGGAGGATGTCTCGGGCAGCCGGCTGATCGTGCGGGCCAACGGCAAGGTGGAGGCGGTCCCCACCGACGAGGGCCCCATCAACCTGCGCGTGCACCCCACGCTGAAGCTCGCCACCACCATGGTGACGCTCGCCGGGCTCAAGGCCGATCGGGTCTACACTCCGGCCAACGATCCCGTGAGAAAATTCTTCCGCCAGCAGCCGGGCTCGACCGGTTTGACGCAGTACGATCTCGCGCAGGGCCACGCGGTTCTCCTCGACATGCAGGCAAGCTCCGCGAATCCCCAGTACAACCAGGCGGCCCGGGCGGCGGCGGATGCCGCGCAGCAGGCCGCCAATCAGTCGCTGGTCGCGATGAACGACCCGATCTTCAGCGTGAGCAACTACACTCCGCAGATGCAGGAGGAACTGTCCCGCAAGCTCTTTGATGCGATCGAAATCACGTTCAGGGTCTCGTCCCCGGTCCCGCTCACCAACCCGTATCTCCTCATCTTGGTGCAGTATCTCGTGCCCGTCGG
>JBJKRD010000253.1:0-9880 GCA_046704925.1 Opitutaceae bacterium
ACTCGATGCCTTGGTGCTCAAGTAGCCGAACCTGACGCCGCAGCTTCGGGCCATGGCGGAACGGCTGCGCGAGCAGTTGCCCGCGGGAACAACGCATTCCGATTGACGGCGGAGGGGAACGGCGGCGGCCGGAGCGTGGCGGCGGTGAAACGGGGTGGCAATCCGGCCGGGTTTCCGTAAGGTGCCGGCCATGAGCGACGCCAAAGCAAAAGCCGAGCCGGCGAAGGCCGGAACCGACAGGCGGCCGGAGGAGTACCAGGCGCCCGCGGGCGCCGAGGTCCACGGCGTCTGGACCGCGCCGGACGGCCGGACGATGCCGTATCTCGCCCGGGCCGAATGGGTCGTGCTGCGGGAAAAGGAGAAGCCGGCCGCCGAGATCTTTTCCGTCGCCTATCTGCAGGAGGGCGCCAAGGGCCGCCCGCTGACCTTCGTGTTCAACGGCGGTCCCGGGGCCGCCTCGGTCTATCTGCACGTGGGAGCGTTGAGCACGCGCCGCGTCGCCTTTGCCGGGGACGGGACGCCGCTGCCGCCACCGGCCCGGCTGGTGCACAACGCGGAGTCATGGCTCGCGTTCACCGACCTCATCTTCGTCGATCCCGTGGGGACCGGCTTCAGCCGTCCGGTCGAGGAGCCGGAGGCGGCGGCCAAGGAGGAGAAGAAGCCGGAAAAAAAGAAGGGGGAGGACAGCGTCTTCTTCGGCCTGAAGCGCGACCTCCAGTCGCTCGGTGAATTCATGAGCCGGTTTCTCTCGCGGTATGACCGCTGGGATTCGCCGGTTTTCATTGCCGGGGAAAGCTACGGCGGGTTCCGGGTCGCGAAGCTCGCGCGCCTGCTGCAGGAGGCGTACGGCATCGGGCTCAACGGCGCGATCCTCATTTCCCCCGCGCTCGAGTTCGCCCTGCTGGATTCGTCCGACTACGACATGCTGCCCTGGGTGGACACGTTCCCGACGATGGCGGCGGCGGCGGCCTTCCACGGCAAGTCGGGGGTGTTTGCGAAGGGCACCCCCCTGGCCCGGGTGCTGGCGGCGGCGGAGACGTTCGCGACCACCGACCTCACCACTTTCCTCGCCCAGGGCGGGGCGATGGCGAAGGCCCAGCGGGAACGCCTGTTTGCCCGCCTGGCCCAATTCCTGGGCCTGCCGCCGGAGCGGGTGGCGCGGAGCGAGGGCCGGATTCCGGTGCCGGTCTTCGCGCGCGAACTGCTGCGGGCGGAGCGCCTCGTTTGCGGTCGCTACGACACCACGATCACGGTGCGCGATCCGTTCCCGGATCGGGAGGTCTTCGAAGGGCCGGATCCCACGCTGGTCGGCATCGAGCGGGTGTTTGCCGGGGGGATCAACAAGCGCATCCGGGCCGAAATCGGCGTCAAGACCGAGCGCGAGTACCACCTGTTGAGCCGCGAGGTGAACCGGGCCTGGAGACTCGATTTCGAACGGCACGCGCTGGAGAGCCAGGTCGGCGCCACCGACGACCTGCGCTACGGCATGAGCCTGAACCCGCACATGAAGGTGTTCATCACCCACGGCTGCTACGATCTGGTGACCCCCTATTTCTCCACCAATCGCATCCGAAACCTGATGAAGCTGGACGAACCGTCCGCGCGGAACCTGACGGTGAAGCACTTCGGCGGCGGTCACATGTTCTATACCTGGGAGGCCAGCCGGATCGAGTTTCGCGACACCATCGCCGCCTTCTACGTTGGGGCCCTGGCGACCGGGTGAGAGGGAAAAGGCGGCATTCGGCGATGCCGCCCTACAACGATCGATAGGCGACAAGGGCTTGGTCCCCGAATCCCGCCCGTGAAGTCCCTCACTCCGCCAGCTTCACCGCCACGGGAGCCCGCTCGAAGTCCGCCGCGGCCAGCAGCGGCTCGGGCCGCATCCCGCCGAGGGCGGCGATCCAGCGATCGGGGACGATCTGGAGCCGGGTGGCGAGGAATGTGGCCATGTCGTTGTAATAGGCGCGCGCCAGGGCGATGCGCTGTTCGGTCTCGACCAACTCCCGCTGGAGCGCGAGGAAGGCGGCGTCGCTTTTGAGATCGGGGTAGGCTTCGACGACGCCCCGCAGGGTGGGCGCACAGCCGGCGAAATCCGGCCCGGCGACGCCGGGCGCGGTGGCCGAGAGCTGGGTGCGCAGAGTCGCCACCGCCGTCTGCACCGACGCCTCGTGGGTGCGCAGGGCGGCGACGGTTTCGACCAGCCTTGGAATGAGGTCGTGCCGGCGCTTGAGCTGGACGTCGACCAGCGACCAGGCCTGGCGCGCGCGGTTGCGCAGGCCGACCAGGCTGTTGAAGGCCATCCACACCCAGCCCGCGCCATTGAGGGCGACGAACGCCGCCCCGAGGGCGGCTTCGAGGGGCCAGTCGGCCGCAAACGGCCGATGGAGCTGGGCTTGATTGCGAACGACGAATCCGGCGACGAACGCGACGGCGCCGAGCACGGTGAAGGTCCAGACGCCCCAGGTCAGGCCCGCATGAACCTTCTCCTCGGTGCGGGTGGAAATGAGGTACATCGGGGCGTCCCGGTCGGCGGCGATTTCGGGGGCGACCACGTCGGCGCGTTCGTGGGCGTGACCGACCAGGTAGATCGGCGCATGCAGGGCGATGCCGGCCTCGACGAAGCGCCGGCGATGATCGGAGTGGGCGACCGCCACGGACGGTCCCTTTCCGTAGTACATCGGGTTTCCGCGGTCGCACGTGACGTCAAAGAAGCCGGCCGGCTCCAGCTTGGCGCCGGCCGGCCGCACCAGCACGGAGCCGGTGTCGTCGCGCAGGTGGAAATCGATGGTCTCCCCGCCGGTGGCCACGGTGGTCCAACCGCTTTCCTGGCGCGTGCGGGTCCGGGTGTGGCCGTCCTTGTCGGTGTAGGTTTCCTGCACCGTCCGCGACCAGTGCTCGTCCACGTGGTAATGGTAATGGACGCAGCGCTGTCCGCTGAGAAACGCAGTGCGGGGCGCCTCGGCCTCGGCGGTGCCCTTGAGTTCGACCAACCCGACGAAGACGCCCTGCGTCTTGATGGTCGGCAGATCGTCGATCAGCCGGCGTTTGCGGCGGAAACGGAGACTGACCCAGAGAAACAGCAGACCCAAGGCGAGTCCGGCCGCTGGCACGGCGATCGTGGCGTCGCTCATGACGCGAGCTTGGTGCGTGGGTGGAGACCTGCAAGTCCGGGCTGACGGCGGCGTACGGCTTCGCAATGCAACCGGCGGCGGTCGGGACCCGCGGGTTTCGCCCGACCGAAGATACGCGGTCTCGCGATGACCGGGGTACGCCCGACCGGCCCCGAGTCCGGCGCTTGACCTGGACGCCGGGGAGGCGGTAGATGGCGGCAGTCGACAATTCCGCGGCGGATATGCCTGGTTGCATCCAGCTCCGCGCGGCGCAAAGGAAGGAAGGAAAGCATCATGAACGTGAACATGGGCATGGTTGATCGGTTGGTCCGGGTGATTGCCGGTCTGATCATCTTGGGCGTGGGGCTCCATTATCACAGCTGGTGGGGCCTGATCGGGCTGCTGCCGATCCTGACGGGCACGGTCGGGTTCTGCCCGGGGTACGTTCCATTTGGTTTTCGCACCAACCGACCGAAAACCAGCGAACCGCCGATTCCGCCCGGAGGACCCAAGGCGGCCTGAAGCGGCACCTCGCGGTCCTGGAACAGCCGGCTGCTCGCTGACGTCTGGCCGCCGCACGGGCGTCGCGGCAGCCGATCCTGCGCAGGCGCAGGGCACCGAAATCTCGGGAGGCGCCGGACGTGCTTGGGGCGTCACCCGGCGCCGGCGGCCCTGAGGAGCAGGCGGCGCTGAGTCCAGAAGCTGTCGGCGGTGTAGACGACCAGGCCCGCCCAGATGATGATGAAGGCCTGCAGTTGGCGCGAGTCGAAGGCCTCGTGGTACAGGAGCAGCCCCACGAGGAACTGCACGGTGGGGGCGAGGTATTGCAGAAGCCCCAGGGTGGTCAGCCGGATGCGCTGGGCACCGTCGGCAAACAGGAGCAACGGCACCGCCGTCACGACGCCCGCGCTGAGCAGGAGCACTTCATGCCATGCGTCCACGCGGCCGAGCGCGCCGACCCCGGTGTGCGCCCGCCACACCAGCAGCGCCACCGCGAGCGGCAGCAGCAGCAGCGTCTCCGTGGTCAATCCGACCAGCGGCCCCAGCGCCGACTTCTTCTTCAGCAGGCCGTAGCTCGCCCAGGTGCCGGCCAGGGCCAGCGAAATCCAGGGCACGTGGCCCACGCGCAGGAGGAGCAGGCCGACGCCGGACGCCGCGATGGCGATGGCAATTCCCTGGAACCGGCGCAACCGCTCCCGCAGCAGCAGGCAGCCCAGCGCGACATTGCACAATGGGGTGAGGAAATACCCCAGGCTGGCCTCGATGATGTGGTCATGGGTGACGGCCCAGACGTAGATCGTCCAGTTGGCAGCCAGCAGCCCGCTGCTCAGCAGATTCCGGGCGAACAGGCGCCCTTGGACGAAGGGCGGCCGGAGCGCGCCGAAGGCGTGCCGCTTGGCCAGGACTGCCAGCAGGAAAACCACGGACCACGCCACGCGGTGGGCGATCAGCTCAAACGCCGGGATGGACTCGAGCTGTTTCCAATACACCGGCAGGTTGCCCGAAAGCAGAAAGCTCGCGGTCGCGGTGAGCAGGCCGCGCGCGGCGTGGGATCCTGGAGGCGAAGCGGACACAAAGGCTGACCGTGCCGGGGATCCGTCGCGCCGTCAACCGGTGCGCCGTCCCGGCACGGCGGTGGCGTTCGCCCGGGACGTCCGCCGGCCGCTAGGACAGCCGCGCAAAGGTCAGGGTCCGTGTCACCGCAGTGCCATCCGCCGCCGTGGTCGCCAGCCGGATGGTCAGCTTGTCACCCACGAACGCGACATGACGCTCGAACACGCTCCCGACGTTGGCCGGGGCCAGGGCCCCGGTCAGCGTCGTGCGCAGGGTCCCCGCCGCCTCGTCGAGCGTATAGGTGCCGAAGTACGCGTCGTAGCCGTTGACGGCGCTGCTGTTGTTGGCCCCGCCGCCGGGGACCGGAGCGGTCGCGCCCGCCGAGCGTTCGCGCCGCATGAACTGGGCGGCGAAATGGTCGGACGAGAAGCACAGGATGCCCAGCGGGTCCACGCCGAGGGTCGGATCGATGCGGCGTTGCCCGCGGGCATCGAGGTCGATCCGGGACTCGAGGCGCCAGATGCCGAGGATGCGGGTCTGGAGGCTGGCGGCGGAAGGGGAGGCGGGGGGATTTTCCATGGCGGGTTTGCCCCCACCATGTCGCGGGATCCGCAAACGTCAAAAAGCCCGGTGGATTTCCCCGGCGCCCGCCGACGGAACGAGACTCCCGGACCCGTGGACAAATCCGCGTTACGCCAGCGCGGCGCCGTGCTCGCGCAGCAATTCCCGAAGCACCGAACGGTGGCAGTGGACCTCGTTCGCGCAATAACAGCCCACGGAGAAATTGGTCTGGTGCGACAGGGCGGCGAGCAGGGCGATGCTGCGGGCGTGGCCTGGCGCGGCCATTTCCGCACGGTATTTGCGGGCGAAGGCGGCCCATTGCGCCGGCGTCTCGGCGGCGTGGCCCATTTTCACGGTGGCGTCGCTCGGGGCCAGGTCGGGGAACCAGACGTCGTACCAGTTCTGCTTGGCGAACTCCGTCTTGGGCACGCCGCGCGGGGGTCGTCGGACCGTGCCGATGCGCAGGCCCTCGTCCGGCAGACGCGGGCTGCCCAGCCTGACAATGTGGATGGCCATGATCTGCTCCTTTCCAGGTAGAGGGGGGACGCTTCCCCACGCCGGCGGCCGGATCCGCCGGCGCCGGCCCTACGCCGGCACGAGGCGGATGCTCTCCACCGCGATGCGTTCGACCGGCTGGCTGCGCTCGTTGCCGCTGCCCGTGCACGGCACGCCGGCGATGTGGTCGAGCACGTCGAGCCCCTTCACGACCTCGCCGAACGCCGTATACTGCCGGTCGAGGAAGCGGGCATCGCCGTGACAGATGAAGAACTGGCTGCCGGCCGAGTCGGGATCCGCCGCGCGCGCCATCGACAGGACGCCGCGGACGTGCGGCTTGGCGTTGAACTCCGCCTTCACCTTCCAGCCCGGTCCGCCGGTGCCTGGGGCGCCCTTGGCGCCGGCCTTGGTGTTGGGGCAGCCGCCCTGGATCATGAAACCCTTGATGATGCGGTGAAACGCCGTGCCGTCGTAAAAGCCTTCGCGGGCCAGCTTCTTGAAGTTCTCCACCGTCTTGGGCGCCACGGCGGGCCAGAAGGCCACGGTCATTTCGCCATAGGAGGTCTTGATCACGGCGTTTTCGGCGGGCGCGGGAGGATTGCTCATGGGAGGGCCAACAAGCACCAGGATTTCGGCCGTCGCAAGCGAAAGCTTCAGGCCGGGCCGGCCGCGCGGGGCTTCGCCGGCGCGACCACGACATGGTTTGAGCAACCGAGCCAGAAATGGCGGAGCGGATAACGGACGAAATCCACGGACGCGAATCCCGCCTGGGCGAAGGCCCGGACCAGCGCGGGGCGGGTGTAGCGGTCCGCCTGCCACCATTGCTCAATCAGCACCCGGGTCAGCGGATTCCGGCGGGTGATGACCACGAGCAGGCTTCCGCCCGGCGCGAGACGGGCGCGCAATGCCGCCAGAGCGGCGGGCAGGCCGGCCCGCGGCACATACTCCAGCATCGAGACCGAGAAGATGAGATCGTAGCCGGTCCACGCATCCGGCAGGGTGTCGAGCCGGAGCACGTCAGCCTCCCGTAATCGCACGGTGGCAAGGCGCCGTTTCTCGAGGGCATGCCGGAATCGCTCCAGCATCGCGGGCGTCAGGTCGAACGCGTCCACCCCGCGCACCCTGAACCGCCTTCGCCGCAGGGCTCCGAGCAGCGCGAAGGTCGCAAAACCGGTTCCGCAGCCCGCGTCCAGGGCCCGCATGCCGTCCCGGACGAGGCCGGAGTGGAGAAACAGTCCTTCGAGTCCCTGTTGATGACGGAACGCCGATACGAACCGCACGTATTGGTCCAGCCGCCGGGTGTACAGGTCGCGCGGGTCGGGCCGCGTATCCGGTTGTTTGGCGTCAAACATATCGCGTCCCGCGATGGGGGTTTCGGCCGGACACCGGGCCCGGCGGCGGAACTTCTGCGCCGGGAGAACCTGAGCGCCCGGGAACCCGTCGCGGCCGCTGGTTTCCGAAATCCTTCGGAGCCTCACTCAGTTGCCGGCGGGCTTGCCAGAATCCGGCTGAGGGCACCGAGGGTGTCCTCCGGGTCGACCCGGTGCCCGTGGTTGTCGTCGTTGGTGGCCAGCACGCGGCCGAAACGGTCCACCACCACGAGCTGCGGGATGGTATTGGCGGCGTAACTGACGAGCAGCGGCGATTGGTTCACGGCCTGGGGCGGCACCGCCGGCATCGGCATCTTCTCCTCCTTCATGTAGGCGTACATCGGTCCGACCGCCTTGTCGTCGCTGAGGAACACCGCCTCCAGTTCGGGGTGCTTGGGCAGGGTGGCCTCGAGGTACTTCACCAGCGTCGGTGAGAAGGCGTGGCAGGGCGCGCACCAACTGGCCCCGAAATAGAACACGAAGTACTGTTTGTCCTCCAGGCGGGCATCGCGATAAGCCTGCCCGTCCGCGTCGACCATGACGCCCTGCAGTGCCGCGGCGATGGGCGAGGGTCGTTTCGCCGGCGGAACCGAGGCCAATTGCCGGGCGCGGGCAAACACATCGGTGTCGGCGAAGTTCACATTGACGGTCCTGGCCGAATCCGGCCAGCGCAGGTTGACGTCGTGAGCGGATACCGCCACGACTCCGACGGTGGTGCCCGGCGCGAGCGTGCCCCACTGGCAGCGGATCGGGGAGTTCGTGGTGACCTGCAGCGGCCACAGGGCGCGGTTGGCCGCCAGGGAGACCGGATCGACCGCCCGCTGGGCCGGGGTGAGGCTGGCCCACGCCTGGTTCGCCGCCTCGAGCAGGTGACAGGCGGCGGGCGAGGCTGCGAACCGGTGATTGCCGGCGGCGATGAGCCCGACGCGGCTGCCGTCGAACATCCCCACGATCACCCTGTCGCCCGGGTGGACGACGAATCCGTCCCTGAACCGCATCTCGCCGGGCATGGAGATCGAGTCCGGCCAGCGGTCGGGCCGGTTCACCAAGTCGGCCAGTGTGAGGGTGGACGGGGAGGCTTGCGCGGCACCCGGGTTGAATGTGCCGAGGAGCAGCGCGAATCCGATCAGCGAGAGGCGTTTCATGGGACGGGTTTCAGGGTCGACCCGGACGTGCACCCGCTGCCCATCGGCGGCGCCCTGCCCAGAATGCCGGGAACGGGGCGCTGGTCGGTCGTCCAGGGCAATCCGGTTCCGGGATCGCGTACCGGTACTCCGGCTGGTGCCGTCGCGCAAGTTGCGAACCGGTTCGCCGGAGAAAATGTCGATCCGTCGCGACGGTTCGCCGGGTCGGCGCGAGTACCTCAAATCACCTTCGCGTCGATCAGCTCGCAGAAAAAATGGATGAGGAAAAGGTGCGCCTCCTGCGCGGTGCGGCCGCTGATCCCCGGCACGATCAACTCACAGGTCGCGAGGCCCTTGCACTGGCCGCCGCCCCGCCCGAGGAAGGCCACGCTCTTGAGGTTCGAGCGCCGGGCGGCCTCCAGCGCGCGGACGATGTTCGCCGAGTTGCCGCTGGAGGTGAACACCACCACCAGATCGCCCGGTCGCGCCAGCCCGTCGATCTGCCGCGCAAACACTTCCGGGTAGGCAAAATCGTTGCCGATGCAGGACAGCAGGGTGCCGTCGGCGGTGAGCGCGACGGCGGGCAGGGGGCGGCGGGACTTGAAATAACGGCCGACGAGTTCGGTGGCGAAGTGCTGCGCTTCCGCCGCGCTGCCCCCGTTGCCGCACAGCAGCAGCTTCCCGCCGGTCTTGAGGGTGCGCAGAATCAGGCGGGCGGCCCGGTCGATCTGCGGGCGAAGGGCGGCCAGGTCTTGGAAAGTCCGGACGGTCTCCTGCAGGCAGGCGTCGAGATTCATGGGCTTGGCATAGCCGACCGGGGATCGCACCCGCGACAAAAAAATCGCCGCCGGCGTCGGGCGCGACCCCGGGGCCGCGGCTTGATTCCGGGTACATCGTGGGGAAATGTCTGGTTCGTGCCCTATTTTGACCACAATGCCACGTCGCCCCTGACGCCGGCCGCCCGGTCCGCCTGGCTCAAGGCGGCCGACGAGGCCTGGCAGAACCCGTCGAGTCCCTATCGCGACGCGGCCCGGGTGCGGGTGCGCCTGGAACAGGCGCGGGAGAAGCTCGGGGACCTGATGGGTTGTCCGCCGGAGACCCTCGTTTTCACCGCGGGCGCCACCGAGGGCACCAACGCGCTGTTCGCGCACTGGGCGCGGATCCTGCCGTCCAGCCGCCGGGTGGCGGTCAATCCAACCGAGCACCCGTGCGTGCTCGAGTCCGCGCGGCTTCATTTCGCGCCGGAACGCCTGGACTGGCTGGAGGTGGATCCCGACGGGGTCGTGCGGCTCGACCGCCTCGAGGCGGGCCTGTATTCGGGTTCGGTCGGGGCGGTGGCGGTGATGGCGGCGAACAACGAGACCGGCGTGATCCAGCCGTGGCAACGGATCGCGGCCCTCTGTCGCCGACACCGGGCGGAGTGTCATTGCGACGCCGCCCAATGGCTGGGCAAGCTGCCGGCTTCCGGGCTGGGGGAGGTCGGCTGGGTGACCGCCTCGGCGCACAAGTTTGGCGGGCCCAAGGGGGTGGGCTGGATCAAGATCGGCGCGCAAGCGGAGGGTTTTCGCTCCCAGGCCGGGGGGGAGCAGGAGCACGGCCACCGGGCGGGGACCGAGGATTACCCGGCCGTGGGGGGCGGCGTGGGGGGGGGCGGGGGGGCGGGGGG
>JBJKRD010000254.1:0-4139 GCA_046704925.1 Opitutaceae bacterium
ACAGGGGGTGGGCCAGGGGCGCCGCGGAGACGGCGAAGCGAAAATGCAGGCACCGGCTGCGAATCGTGGGCAGCAATGCGTAGGGGCGGGTGGTGAGCAGCAGGAGCGTCGTCAGGCCCGGCGGTTCCTCCAGGGTCTTGAGGAAGATGTTGGCCGCGGCGGCGTTCATCCGGTCGGCCTCGTAGATGATGCCGACCTTGCGCCGGCCGAAGGTGGGCGACACCTGGGTGCGGCCGATCAGTTCGCGGGTGGCGACGGCCGTGATCTGGCGCGCCTTGCCCGCCGGCCGCAGGGCAAAGCAGTCGGGTTGTTGTTCCGGGGGGATCGCGCGGGCGCCGGGGGTCTCGTTCAGCAGCCGGTCGGCGATGCCGTGGGCGACGAGGACCAGCGTGTCGAAGTCGTCGCCGTGCAGGAGGAGGCTGTGGGCCAGCCGTTCGCGGGCGAGCGCCCGCTCGATGACCGCCACGGCGGGCGTGCCGGCGAGCGATTCAGGCCAGGGCGACGGGGTCATCGGGGCGGCGGATCGCGCGGGCGGCCGGCGGTGCGGCGTCCGCCGGGGCGGTCACAGGCCGAGGCGGCGGCTGACCTCCGCCCAGATGAGCTTGCAGACCTTGTCCTCCGGCAGCGTGCCGTCGACGACGAAGAACCGCTTCGGGAGCGAGCGGGCCAGCAGCAGGTAGCCGTCCCGCACCTTCTTGTAGAAATCGATGTTTTCCCGCTCCATCCGGTCGGGCAGGTCGGACGCCCGCTGATGGATGCGCGCCAGGCTGACCTCGGTGGGCACGTCGAGCACGATGGTGAGATCCGGGAGCACGTCGCCGACCGCGAACTTGTTGATCTGCTGGACGGGATTGGCCGACAGGTTGCGGGCCACCCCCTGGTAGACGGTGCTGGAGTCGATGTAGCGATCGCACAGCACGATGACGCCGCGCATGAGGCTCGGCGCGATCAACTCGCGCACGAGCTGGGCGCGGGCGGCCGCGAACAGCAGCATTTCCGTCTCGGCGCACATCTCCTCCCCCTTGGAATTGTGGACAATGATGTTGCGCACCTGCTCCCCGATCTCGGTGCCGCCGGGTTCGCGCGTGGAGATGACTTCCTTGCCGTGGGTCTGCAAATGCTCGGCCAGGTGGGCGATCTGGGTACTTTTGCCGCTACCTTCGGAACCCTCAAAGGAGATGAGGATGCCGCGATGGTTGGACGACGGACGGGCGGGGGTAGAGGCCCGGCCGGTGGATCTGGCCGGTTTCTTTGTTTTTTTCATCTAGGGATCGGGGAGCCTAAAGATTTAGCGCCATTGGGCGAGAAACGTTTCGAGGTCGCCCAGGGACGGGCTGCGGGCGGTGCGGACATAGCAGCCCGAGGTGCAGACGCCGAGGCCGAGGCTGGCCTCGGGTCCGAGCCCGAGCAGCTGCCCGGCGACGAAGCCGGCGTTGAAGTGGTCGCCGGCGCCGGTGGTGATCAGCGGCTTTTCGGCCACCGGCCCCGGCACCCACCAGGTGTCCTCGCGGGTCGCGCAGGCGGCGGATTCGCGGGGATGGATGACCACGGTGGCGAGGCCGAGTTCCTGACGGATCTGGCGCGCCATCGAGCGCAGCCCTTTTTCGTCCTCCGTCTCGCGGCCCCGCCCGAGCACGGCGAACACCTGCTGCGCCTCCTTCAGGTTGAGTCCGAGGGTGACCCGGCCGAAGGCCTGGAAGCGGGCGATGGCGCGCAGCACCAGCGACAGGTCCGAGGCCGAGCGCTTCTCCGGGTCGGCCAGGTCGAAGAAGAACAGGCGCTCCCGCGGCGGCAGCACCGGGAAGACGCGGACCGCGATCGCCTCGAGGATGGCGGTCATGTTCGGGATCATCGTCCAGTTGACCAGCGCCACGAGGTCGGCGCGCGCGAACAGGTCGAACAGCGGCCCCTCGCCAATCAACCGGACGAGGCCCTCGTAGGTGATCTCGTCGAGGCTCTTCATCATGCCGAGCATGATCTTGCCGTCGCTGAACTCGACCGCGGTCGTGAACCCCGGGTCGCAGAGCGACACCGCCTCCGTGCGGCGGGCGAAATCCTCGAAAACCGGATGGATGGCGGGCGACCCGAGCGCGCCGATGTATTTCACCCGCAAGCCGGCGGCGAGGAGGGCGTTGGCCATGATCGGCCCGTTGCCGCCGAGCTTGTCGAGCCGCGGATACAGCTCGATGTTCGTGCTCTTGCCGGCCGCGGCCAGCACCCGGCGGCCGAATTCCTCGATCGTCGCCATCGGGGTGAAGGCCTCGCCCTGGCCGTGCCGGGTGCCGACGGGATGGACGATGCGGTCGACAAAGCCGTCGAGGCCGACCAGGCCGAATTTGCCGGACATGGAGCCGCGGCGGGTGCGGAGTTCGTCGAGGGTTCGCGTCTTGAAATCCATGCGTGGTGGACATCAGAAAAAAACGGAGGGCGCGGCGCCGCAATCAGATTCGCGCGCCGCCGGCGGCCGGGGGGCGGGCGCACCGGGGAGGGCGCCGACGGACCGAAAAGCCGCGGGCCGCGGCGCCCATTTTCATTGCGCGGGCGGACCAACCGCGCCATCTCTCGACGCCATGGCCCCGCCCGTCCTGCTGCCCCCGATGCTGGCAATCACGAGCCCCTGGCAACTCTTCCTCCGCTGCGATCCGGTGGGGCAGGTGATCACCGTCCTGCTCGGCGTGTTCAGCCTGGTGGCCTGGACGATCATGTTCGGCAAGCACATGGATCTGAAAAACCTCGCCCGGTTGAACCGGACCTTCGAGGCCCGGCTGCGCGAGCAGCGCACGCTGCTCGACCTGCCCGAGGCGTTTCGCAACCGGCGCGCGATCCCCTACGCGGACATGTTTGCCGACGCCATCGAAGCGTACTGGCGCGCGGCGGCCATCGGGAAGGAGAAGGGCGAGGACACGCTGCGCGCGCGGCTCGAACACGCGGAGAACGCCCTGCAGCGGGCGCTGGCCCGCCAGATCCTGCGGTATGAATCGAGCATGATCTTTCTCGCCAGCATCGTGTCGGGAGCCCCGTTTCTCGGGCTGCTGGGCACCCTCTGGGGCGTGATGGAGGCGTTCAGCTCCATCTCCGTGCAGCAGACCGCCACGATCCAGACGCTGGCCCCCGGCGTCTCCGCCGCGCTGCTGACCGCGATCTCCGGCCTCATCGTGGCCATTCCGTCGGTCTTCGGCTACAACATCCTGTTGGGGCGCAGCCGGATTCTCACCACGGAAACGGAAAACTACGCCAGCAGCCTCGCTGATCGCATCGAACTGGAAATGCAGATGTAACCGGCGGGCCGCCCTCCGCCCGATCTTTCCCCCCCATGGCCCGGATCTTTCGCCGTCATCGCACCGTCAATCCGATCGCGGAGCTGAACATCACCAACCTCGTCGACCTGGGGTTCACGCTCCTGATCATCTTCATGATCGCCACCCCGCTGATCCAGCAGGAGCAGACCATCCGCGTGAATCTGCCGGTCGAATCCGTGCGGGCGCAGCCGAAGCCGCCCAGCGACACCCGCTTCCAGCCCATCTCGATCGACCGCAACGGGGAGTACTACTTCGGCCAGCATCGCGTGACCTTCCGCGAACTGGAGACGCTGCTGGCCGGCCTCGGGGCGCAGGAGAAACAGCCGGTCATCCGCATCCGCGCCGACCAGACGCTGCAATATCAGCAGGTCATCCGCCTGATGAACCTGCTGATGAAGAACAATCTGAGCAAGATCACCTTCGACACCCGGACCACGGAGTAGCCATGCAGGAGCGGACGGGCAGTGCAGTTTTCCTTTCGCTGCTGGTCCACGGCGTCGTCATCGCGATCTTTCTCGTCCTGGCCTACGCCGTCCACCGCAGCTCGGCGCCGCCGATGCAGGTCTTCGAACTGGTGGCCGGGCCGCCCACCAATCCCACCGCGACCGAGGCCCCGGCGCTGGGCACGCCCGAGGGGACGGTCGATTTCAAGCTGCCGGAGGAAGCCCCGCCGCGTCCGGAGCCCCGGCGGCCCGAACCGCCGGCGCCCAAGCCCGAGCCCGCCACCCCCGCGCCGGACCCGCCCAAGGTCGTGGTGTTCGTCTGGGCCTGCGGGGGCTACATCTCCGACGTCGTGGACATCCAGGCCGTGGCCCGGGCCGCCGGCGAGCAGGCGGAGGT
>JBJKRD010000255.1:0-5974 GCA_046704925.1 Opitutaceae bacterium
TTTCGCTCCCTTCTTTTCGAATGCCGCGTCGAACGCGACGGCACTGCCGGGGAAATCGAGGTGACGGACGAAGGTCGCGGCCTCGGTTGCCCCGTGTACCCGGTCCATGCGGATATCCTCCCACTCGACGGATAGCGGGCCTCGATAGCCGATGTCGTTCAGGGCTACAATGATGTCTTCAAACCTGATGTCGCCATGGCCCGGGGAGCGAAAATCCCAATATCGGCGGGAATCACCAAAGGTGGTGTGGCCGCCGAATACCCCCGCCGTGCCGTCACCGTGACCCCACCAGGCGTCCTTTATGTGTACGTGGAAGATGCGGTCGCCAAATACCCGGAGGAATTTCACATAGTCCACGCCTTGGTAACCGAGGTGCGAGGGGTCGTAGTTGAAGCCGAAGCGCCGATGCCTCTTTACCGCGACGAGCGCCCGCTCGGCGGAGACAATATCAAAGGCAATTTCGGTGGGATGCACTTCGAGTGCGAAATTGACGTTGAACCGGTCAAACTCGTCCAAAATCGGGCCAAACCTTCGGCCGAAATCCTGAAATCCTTGTTCCCAATAATCTTGGGAAGTGGGAGGGAAAGCGTAGATCGAGTGCCAGATGCTGGAGCCGGTAAAGCCATTTACCACCGCTGCAACCTTGCCGCGATTCTTGGCCTCGGGACGAGCATCGCAAAAGCGGCGGGCAGCCTTGGCGGTCAGAATCATCCGTTTTGCCGCGCGACGACGTACACCCTCCGGTTTACCATCGCCCCATACTTCAGGAGGCAGAATCGCCCGGTGGCGGTCGTCAATCAGGTCACACACGGCTTGGCCGACCAGATGATTGGAAATCGCATGGCAGGTAAGCCCATGATCAGCAAGCAACTGCCACTTTTCTTGGCAGTATTTGGCTGAGTGCGCGGCCCGCTCGACGTCAAAATGATCGCCCCAGCAGGCGAGCTCGATGCCATCATACCCCATCCGTTTCACCAGCGGGGCGAGTTTGGCAAGGGGAAGATCCGCCCATTGTCCGGAAAATAACGTGACGGGTCGTGGCATGGACAAGTCAGGGGTTGCAGGGTTGGCGACGCCGCGGATGCCCCTCATTGATGCGCTGGCCGGGGCTTGGTAGCAACCGCAAACCCGGAATTGGCACCCTGAGGCGCCTGTATGCGGGGGCCGGGGCGAGCCCTGTCAGCCACGGGATTACGGAGGGAAGGGATCTGAAGGGAAATGACGTCCGTCGGTGTTATGTTATCGGTTGATCCGATGAACATGAAGACGCCGCTTTCCCTGCTGGTCGTTTGCGGTCTGTTGGCCGTCGACACTGCCTTTGCGCAGGCACCGTCGGCGGTCCCCGAATGGCAGTCGATGAAGATCATGGAGACGGTGGATCCGATTTTCCCGATCGCGCTTCAGCAATTGTCCGTGACCAAGGGCGAGGCGCGCGTGGTGATCAACGTCGATCCGGACGGGAAATTGTCGGATTGGCTGGTGGTGGGGTATACGATGCCGGAATTCGCCGACGCGGCGGTGCGGGCGCTCAAGCGGTGGAAATACGAGCCGGCGCGGCTGCGAGGTGAACCGGTGGGGACCACGTCCGAACTCATCTTTCATTTCGAGACCCAGGGAACGCTGGTGGTCAGCCAGACGGCGATGGAGAATCTTCAGGCGCGTTCCATTCGCTTGATGGCCGGGGCATACGCCTACCGGCCGTGCACGCTCAAGGACCTCGATCGGATTCCCACGCCGATCTACACGGTGAGCCCGCTGTATCCGGCTGACTTGGCGGCGAAAGGGATCGGGGGCCGGGTGGCAATCGATTTTTACATCGACGAGACAGGATCAGTTCGCATGCCGGCCGGCTCGCCGAAGGACAACAGTGAATTGACGGCGGCGGCAATCGCGGCTCTCCGCCAATGGAAATTCGAACCGCCGACCCGCAGCGGCCGGCCGGTGCTCGTCAAAGCGACCCAGGTGTTCAATTTCGGCGTCGCCAAGGATGGAAACGACGCGGCGGCCCCGTGACCCGGCAGGCGGGGCCGCGTCAGACTGGCGATGTCCCGCGGTTCACGCCTCTACGATTTCGCGGAGAAATCCGGCCAGCTCTTCCCGCAGGCGTTGCTTGGCCCGATAGAGGCGGGTTTCGACTCCCCGCTCCGAACAGCCGGTGATCGCGCCGATCTCCCGGTAGGAGTAATGTTCGTAGTGATGGAGCAAAATCGCCATTTTCAGATCGTGAGGCAGACGCTCAATGGCGGCCCGCACCGCGGCGCATGCCTCGTCGTGCTCCAAAGTCGCGTCCGGTTGGCGACCATCTGCAGGGCTCATGCGTTCACGGAGGGGCACGGAATCGTCATCCGGTGGCGTGTCGAGGCTGACCGTCGGGTGCCGTAGGCGCCAGCGATGATGGTTGTGGCAAAGGTTTGACAGCGTGGTGAAAAGCCAGGCCGAAAGCCTGGTGTCCGGGCGCAACCGGGCCCGCTGCTGGTGGAGGCGTACGAAGGTTTCGGCCACCAGGTCGTGCGCGTCCGCCTGGTTCTGGAGGTATCGCCACGCAAAGGCGAACAGCGGCCGCTGCCAACGGGCGATCAACTGGTCGAGCGCTGAATCCCGGCCCTCCTGCATGGCCCGCAGGCAGGCCTGGTCGCTGGCGGGTTCGCAGTTCACGGGATTCCCCGGTGCGTTTCAGTTCAGAAAAAATCGGTCTCCGGTCTTGAGCACGGGGCTGAGCAGCGTGAGGTACCGTTCGCGTTGCTGCAGGGTCATCACCTTGGCGGCGTCCGCGACGAGCTGCCGGGTCGAGGTGAGGCATTCACGGTCAACCGCCCGCCGTTGGTCGACATAATGGGCGAACTCGAGAAAATCGATCTGCCCGGAGGTCGTCCGCTGGCGCTCAAATGCGTCGTATTCCTCGCGCATGCGTGCCACTTGAGCGGCCAGCGCCAGGAGCCGCGGACTGGAGGACTCATGGATGTTCTTGATGCGGGCGAATTGCTGGTCGGTAAGGTTGAGCTCAGATTTCACCCATTCGAGCTGGCAATTGAGATTGTCGCCCTCACACGGCCGCTGGGCGGCGTACCACCCGAAGTGCGCCAGCAACCCGGACGCGAGCCCGAGGCCGATCACAAGAAGCGAGTGTTTCATGGGCGGTGGACTGCGAGTGCGGTCGGTGCCTGTTCGATCAGGGGATCGATCAGCCGGAGGTAACTCTGGGCCAGTTGGGTGCTGCGCGCCGCTTCGAGCTGGGAAAGGCGGACCTGCGCCAGGAACAGGCCCAGCAGCATGCAGGCGGCGACGAAGGCCACCGCGAAGGAGGGTCGTGAAAAAATCGCCTCCATGCGCGCCAGCAGGCCGGGACGCTCGCCGCGACTCTCCGCGAGGGCCACCCGTCGCCAAACCTCGGCGGACAGATTGGACGGCGGCTCGGGTGGATGGCCCCAGTGGTCGAGAAGGGGATCAAGAGGATCAAGGGGAGGATGCATGGGAATTTCTGGTATCCCCCGCGGCCCCGATCGCCGATGCGAGCGTGACCGCCGGGTTCATGATCGCCGGACGGGATGGCCGCAAGGCCATATGACCGGCAGACATAATAACACCCCTGGGGGGAAAAGCCCTTCAATTTTGGTCCCCGCCTCCGGTCTGCGGATTGCGACCCTTTGGTTGCCGGGGCGGGCCCAGTTCGCCGGCGGTCCTTGTCACCCACCGGGCGTTCGTTGGTGTTGCCGCATCCGGACACCGGTCAGGCGAAATTGACTGATTTACTCCGGGTATAGCCAGTAGCGACGGCTTTGCTGCTGGTAAATCTCTGCCCGCCGGTGCCATTCCGCGAGATAGGCGTCGACATTCACCCGGGCCCCTTCGCGGCGAATGGCGCTCCACCAAGCCTGCGATCCCACCAGCTTGGCGAAAAGGTCGGCCTTTTCCGCTGGGACGGTCGCGAAAGGATTCCGTGCACTCCATTGGCATGCGAGCCGCATCAGGTAAAAGCTCAAATCCGTCGGGCGCCAGGCGGCCCAGTCGGTGACTTCGGCATAGACCGCCGTGGTCGGTTTCCCATTGGCGCCGGATGCCGCCACCTTGATGAAGCGAAGTCCCGGCAGCCGGAGGGCGTTCAGCGCCTGTTCCAGTTGGTCCGGGGTTCTCCCTTTGAATGACAGGGTGCGGAAGGGGTAGGAACTGCCAATGCCGTGGGAAAATCCGCCGATTTCGCAGCCCAGGCCCGTCATCGCATATCCCACCACGGCGGCGAAGTCGGGAATGTAGGGCGAGGTGGGCACGAACGTCAGACCCGTTTCGGGCCATCGCATCGATCGCCGCCAGCCGCGCATCGGAATGATGGTGAGTCGACCCCGGGCCCGCACTGAATCCGGGATGGAGAGGACTCCGGGCGCCATGGCCGCCATGCGTGCGAGCTCCCCGATGGTCAAGCCATAGACGTAGGGCACGCGAAAGGCGCCGACATAGCTTACCAGACCGGGGTCCATCGGCGGCCCTCCCACCTTTAGACCGCCCAGCGGATCCGGCCGGTCGAGGACAATGACTTCGACGTTGTTTTCGAAGCAGGCCTCCATCGCGAGTTTCATCGCGCTATCGAACGTGTAACTGCGCACTCCGATGTCCTGCAGGTCGATGACCAGCGCATTCAGCCCCCTCAACATCGCTTTCGTCGGCTTGCGGGTCCGACCATAGAGGGAATACACCGGCAGGCCGGTGCGCCGGTCGACCGTGGCGGCGACGTCCTTTCCGGCCGCGGTCTCGCCGTAGAGTCCGTGTTCCGGCGCGAATAGCGCCACCAAGTGCACCCCCGGGGCGCGGCGGAGCACGTCAATCGTACTCACGCCCCGTCGGTTGACCCCGGCGGCGTTGGTCAGCAACCCGATGCGCTTGCCTTTGACCGCGGCAAAACCCTCGCTCTCCAGCACATCGATTCCGAGCATCACCGGGTAGACCCGCGGCGGCTGGGACGCCGGGCGTGTGGCCGGCGATTGCATGGCCACCGGCGCAAATGCGCCGGCCCGGGCGACGGACGGTTGACGCGAAACGGCCGAAGAGCAGCCCAGAAAACTCACGAGCGTCAACAAGGTCGCGGTGAAGAACGACAGCGCTTGTGGACGAGGTGACGCAGCCATGCGTGCAAACGACTGTGGCGGAATCCATGTCCTCGTCGAGGCGGAACCGGGTTTTTGTACGGTTCGGCGCGCCGGCCTCCGGACGATCAGAACGCGGCCTGTACGCTTTGGACCAGGAGTTCCGGAGCCGCGTGCATCGCCTCCGCCGGCGGCCAGCCCCGCGGCGTGATCTCATGCAGGTGCCATTCCGGTGGAACGACAACCTCTTTGAGTTCGCCAGCAAACAAGTGGAGGATCTTCCCCGCGGCCCGGGCCTCGGTCGCGACGGCTCCGGGTCCCTTCCCGGCAAGCGAGCTCGCATCGAACCGGCCCTCGCCGGAGATGACGATGTCGGCCGCCGCTATTCGCGCGGGCAGGTCCAACCATGCCGACACCACGAGAAAGCCGGGCACAAGTCGGGCCCGGGCGGCCGTCAGCAGACCGAAGGGAATACCGCCGGCCGCCCCGCTTCCAGGAATCTCCGCCAGGGCAAACGGCTGGCCGCAATACTCGCTGAGCATCCGCCCCATCCGTGTCATCGCCTGTTCCAGCCGGGGGAGATCGTCCGGTCGCAGGCCTTTCTGGGGTCCATAGACCGCCGCGGCACCGCGGGGCCCCAGGAGGGGATTCGTGACATCGCCGGCGATGCAAATCCGGGCAAGGCCGGGGAACAATCCGCCTTCCAATCCGGCGATTCCGTCCCATGCGGCGGGCACGGGAGGGCGGACCAAGCCGCCGTCGGCTCGCCGAAATTCGAATCCGAGCGCGGCCAGTGCGCCGACGCCAAGATCGTTGGTGGCGCTGCCGCCGACGCCGAGGAGGGTCGTGCGGGCGCCGGCCTCCGCGCCGGCGCGAATGAGCTGGCCGGTGCCGTAGCT
>JBJKRD010000256.1:0-3045 GCA_046704925.1 Opitutaceae bacterium
CCGCGGAGCGGTCGGCCGGGTTGCTGGAGGGACCCGTCGCGCAGCGGCGGGAGGGTGAGGGAACGCCTCGCTCGAACCCCTCCGGCGCCACGAATCCAGCGATACTCCCCCTCCAGCAGCTCGGCGAAGCGGATCGGGTGCGGTCGGCAGCGTGCGCCCGGCCCGCACCGCGCCGGCTTGACGGCGGCGCGGCTTTTGATCAGCCTCTATGCGCGCAAGAACCTGAGGGGGGATCGGATGTTTCTGCGACGTTTCGGCCTTGCGGTGGCGGCGACGATGCTGGTGTCGGCGCCGGCGGCGCTCGCGCAAAAGCTTCCGCCGCTTCCCGGCGGCGGCATCATCGTGCAAGGGGCGCACGGGATGACGCCTTACGCGCATACGCACGGCCATCTCTGTTCGCCGGACAGGCAATTCAACGGCTTCCGCTGCGTCATCGGCGGCAAGGAATGGGCGCTGCTCTCTTTTTCGAATCGGGGCAACAAGGCGCAGGGCTGTGAATTCCGTCTCTCGCAAGACGGGCATGACCATTTCAAGCTCGTGCAGCAGAAAAATGGCGAGTACCGGGGCCGCTGCGGCGTCACGGTCCGGGAGCAACGGCACCTCGTCGTCTACCCGGCGCCTAACTGACGCTCCGCTCCGCGCCCCCTCGCTCAAACCCCTGCGGCGGCACGAAGCCGCGATAGTCCTGCCCCAGCCGCTCGCGCGACCAGGCGCGTTCACTCATGCCGGTATGCGCGCTCCAGCGGCCCGGCGAAGGGACGCAGGTGGATCGCCGCGCTACGGCCCGCACGAGGCGGCGTTGGTGAAATTGACCGTGCCGCCCGTCCCGGCGGCGGCGACGTCGCAGCTGCCGGCGACGGCATTGTTGCCGTTGGATCCGGACAGGATGTTGGCGGTGCTCAAGTCCACCGTGGCATTCGTGGTGACAGCGCCGGAGCCGCTCAACGAATTCCCGGTCACCGTGGCGCTCGCGCCGTTCACCTGAACGGCGAGGGCGATGGCGGCGCCGCCGCTGCCGCGGGCGGTGATGGTGTTGCCGCTCACCGTGATGTTGCTGGCGCCGCCGGTGACGTCCACGCCGTGGGCGGTGCCGCCGCCGCCGCCGGTCTGGGTGGCGTTGAGCGTATTGTTGAGGATTCTGGCCCCGCTGACGCCGTTGGCGCGCACCGCAAGGGCGTTGGCGCCGGAGTTGTCTGTATTGTTGATCACCATCCCGGAGAGCGTGCTGTTGTTGGCCATGGTGACCGTGTAGTTGGTGAAGCCGAGATTGCCGGTGACGGTGGCCGAGGGCGTGGTCAAGGTCGCGGTGCGGCCCGACGGCGTCCTCACCGCGAGCGAGCCCGCGCCCATCACCGTCTGGCCGGATTGCAAGGTCAGGCTCGCCGCGGTGGTGAAGCTGCCGGAGAGGATGACGGTCGAGTTGGCGCCGGCATTGGCCACCGCCGTCGGCAGGTTGGCGCCGGTGGTGCTGGCGCTGCTGAGCACGGTGATCGGGCTGCCGCCCGCGGTCTCGGTCGCGGTCTCGGTGATGGTCGGCGTCGCCTGCGTGCGCGCCTCGCTCACGACGTCGACGTCGCGCACGATCGGCGCCTCCATCCGCCGCTCCATCGGCGTCAGCGAGGAGGGTGCCGCGCTGGCGAAGATCTGCAAGGGGATGCGCAGGCTGAGGAGCGCGAAGGCCTGGGTCCCGCGCGGCCCGTCATGCTGCACCTCGGTCTCGACTTCGAGCCGCGAGCCCGACCAGAGATACGGCACCTCGTGGACGGTGAGGTCGATCCGCCCGCGCGGTCCGGCAATCGACCGGACGCCGCTGGCCTGGAAGTCGTAGCCGCCGGCATAGAGGCGCAGCTGCGTCGTGTCGGCGGCGGCGAACAGCGGCACGCGCCAGCCGATCTCGCCGTCGACGCCGTGCAGCGCCACCTCCTGGCTGTGCGTGCCGGTGGTGATGACCTCGACCGAGGTGCCCGAGAGCGAGGCGGTGGTGCTGCTGGTGTCGCCGAGATTGGCGACGGTCGGGCCGACCGGCTGGTAGAAATTGGCGCGCGCGTCCCAGTCGAGCGACAGCGCCTCGGCGCCGAAGGTCGCCTGGCCGAAATCGTCGCCCAGCGCCGTGTGCCGTCGGTCGTAATAGCCATAGACGCCGAGATTCCAGCCCGAGGCCAGCATGTGCCGCACGCCGAGGCCGAAATTGCCTTCGTGGCCGTTGCGGTCGTCGAAGCGGGCGCGGATGTCGGCGAACAGCATCGAGCTGCCGTTTTGCAGCAGCGGCACGAAGAGATCGCCTTCGCCGATGTTGCGCTGCGTCCCCGCCTTGCCGTCGAGATCGAAGAACGGCCCCCATTTGGGCAAGGGATCATGCGCCGCGGCCGGCGGCGTGGAGGACGCGGCGGCGGCCATCGGCGATGACGCGTCCGCGAGCTGCGGCGCTTGCGCCCGGGCCGGCGCTGCCGCGGTCAGCCCCAGCAACAGGACCCCGCTGCCGGCGAGCAGTCCCGCCGGCAATCCTCCCCGAACGTGCATGGCTCGCCTCTCGCCCCTGTTGCTCGCAACCAGTCTCAAAGGCCCCCCGGAACCTGGCCGCAGTCCGATAGCGGTAGCATCTTTCCCAGGAGGCACAGTGGCAGAGGAGCGCTGCCCTCGCAACGCCGCCGAATTATGCGCGTCGGCTCGAAATTATGCGTGCCGGACGAGTCGCATCAGGCATCACGGAGGCCGGGCTGTTAGGGTGGGGGGCGCCAGAAAGAAATTCACCTGCACTTCCTCACTCAACCCCCTTCGGCGCCACGAAGCCGCGATCGTCCCGCACCAGCAGCTCGGCGAAGCGGAGGGTGGTGAGGTCGCCGTACTGCGGGCCGGCGATCTGCACGCCGACGGGCAGGCCTTCGGGGCTGGCGTCGATCGGCGCCACCGTCGCCGGGAGATAGAAGGCGCAGGTGAAGCCGGCCCAGAACAGCTGGTCGGTGGTGGGGACGCGCTTGCCGTTGACTGCGATGGTGCGCTGCCAGCGCTCGCCCTCGTGATCGTGCGGCGGCGCGACGCTGGCGG
>JBJKRD010000257.1:0-4973 GCA_046704925.1 Opitutaceae bacterium
GGCGTGGCCGCCACGGCCCGCGCGACGATTTCCGCGGTGGCCGGCGGGCCCATGCCGAAGCCACCGCCCGCGGGTCCCCGCCGGCCCGGGGGACGGGCCGCCCGCGCCGGCGGACTCTCCGGGGCCGCCCCAACCGTCGCCGCAAGAAGAATGATGCCGGCGGCCCCGAGGATGCAGTGTGCGCTTCTTGTTTTTATGAGGGCCGATGGGTTGGGCGGCGGCTGACGTGCGGCAACCGTGCCGGCGCCCCGTCGCCCATTGCCCGGCGACGCGGGACGCCAGCCCGTGAGGTATCGGTGGCGACGCGAGCCCGGGCGGACCAGTTACTTCGAATACCTCGGAAAATCGTGCGCATGCCGCGGGAGCCCTGCCCGCCGCCGCGCCCGCCGGCCCTACATGTTCTTGATCATCTCGGAACCGAACTCGCTGCATCGGAGCTCGGTCGATCCCGGGATCAGGCGCGCCAGATCATAGGTGACCCGCTTTGACCCGATGGTGGCCTCCAGGCTCTTGACAATGAGGTCCGCCGCCTCATGCCAGCCCAGATACCGGAGCATCATTTCGCCCGAAAGAATCACCGAGCCCGGATTGACCTTGTCCTGGTTGGCGTATTTCGGCGCGGTGCCGTGCGTGGCCTCGAAGACCGCATGGCCGGTCACGTAGTTGATGTTGCCGCCCGGGGCGATGCCGATGCCGCCGACCTGCGCGGCGAGGGCGTCGGAAATATAGTCGCCGTTGAGGTTGAGCGTCGCGACCACGTCGTATTCCGCCGGCCGCGTGAGAATCTGCTGCAGGAAGGCGTCGGCGATCACGTCCTTGATGACGAGACCGGCGCCGGGTTTTCCCTCCGGGATGCGGCACCAGGGCCCGCCGTCGATTTCGACCGCCCCGAAGAATTGCTTGGCCACGCGGTAACCCCAGTCCCGAAAGCCCCCCTCGGTGAACTTCATGATGTTGCCCTTGTGGACCAGGGTGACGCTCTTGCGCTTCTCCCGGAGGGCGTAGCTGATGGCGCTGTGGACCAGGCGCTCGGTGCCGAGATAGCTCACGGGTTTCAGACCGATGCCCACCTCGATGGCGACCTCGCGGTGCGGGGAGCCGATGCCCTCGAGCCGCTGCTGCCAGCCGCGCGCCCTCTCCAGGGAGCCAAAACGCACCTTGGCAAAGCTCTTCGGAAACTCCTTCGCCAGGAAGTCCAGGACCTTCTGCGCCTCCGGCGTGGCGGCGGCATATTCGATGCCGGCGTAGATATCCTCCGTATTTTCCCGGAAGATCACCATGTCCACGAGATCGGGCCGTTTCACCGGCGTCTCCATGCCTTTGAAGTAGCGGACCGGACGGAGGCACACGAAGAGGTCGAGTTCCTGGCGCAAGGCCACGTTCAGGGAGCGGATGCCGCCGCCGACCGGGGTGGTCAGCGGGCCCTTGATGCCCACCAGGTACTCGCGAAACGCGTTCAGCGTGTCGTCCGGCATCCAGGTCTGGAACCGGTCGTAGGCCTTCTGCCCCGCGTAGACCTCGAACCAGGCGATCCGGCGCCGACCGCGGTAGGCCTTTTCGACGGCGGCGTCAAAGACGCGCACCGCGGCGCGCCAGATGTCGGGCCCGGTCCCGTCGCCTTCAATGTACGGCAGCACGGGATGTTCGGGCACCTGCAGGCGGCCGCCCTTGATGGTGATTTTCTCTCCGGCCGGCGGAGTGACGTTTTGGTAGGACATGGGAGAATCGATCGGTGTGACGTCCGCGGCGTCTAGGATTTCGCGCCCAGCGACGCGCAAAACGCCGCCAAACGGCCCACCCCTTTGGCGATGGTCTCGTCGCTCGTGGCGTAGCTCAGGCGGAGGTAGCCCTCGGCGCCGAAACCCCGGCCCGCGACGGCCGCCACCTTTTGCTGCTCCAGCAAGCGGTTGCAGAAGTCGTCCGAACTCAACCCGAACTTCGCGATGTTGGGAAACAGGTAGAAGGCGCCCTGCGCCAGCAGGCAGGCGACGCCGGGGATCTTGTTCAGCTCGCCGTGGAGGAACTTCCGGCGCCGGTCGAAGGCGGCCAACATCTGCGCGATCGCCGCCCGCGCCTGCTCCCGCTCCCGCAGCGCGGCGAGGGCGCCGTATTGGGCGAAGGTCGTGGCGTTCGAGGATATCTGGCTCTGCAGCTCGGCGCCGGCCTTGGCGACGGGCGCCGGCGCGACGAGGGTACCGAGGCGCCAGCCGGTCATCGAGTACGGCTTGCTGAACCCGGACACGATGATGGTGTGCGCCTCCGCCTCCCGGCTGAAGGTGGCCGGGCTGTGATGCTTCACGCCGTCATAGGTCAGGTACTCGTAGATCTCGTCGGACAGGAGATAGAGGTTGTGCCGCAGGATGACCTCCATGATCGCCTCAAGCTCGGCCCGGCTGTAGACCGCCCCGGTCGGATTTGAAGGGGAATTGAGGATGACGAGCCGGGTCCGCGGGGTGATGGCCGATTCCAGCCGGGCCGCCGTCAGGCGAAAGCCGCTCGAATCGTCGGCCAGCACCGCCTTCGGCTCCGCGCCCGCCAGTTTCACCATCTCCGGATAGCTCACCCAGTACGGCGCGGGGATGACCACCTCGTCACCCGGGCTGCACGTCGCCAGGACCGCGAGATAGCAGGAGAACTTGCCGCCCGGGCTGACCACCACCTGGCCGGGCTCGACCTTCAAGCCGTAGTCGGCGTCATAGCGCGCGGCAATCGCCGCGCGCAATTCCGGGATGCCGGGGGTCGGCGCATACTTCGTCTTGCCCGCCTTCAGCGCGGCCGCGCACGCCTCCTTGATGAAATCCGGGGTGTCGAAATCGGGTTCGCCCGCGGCGAACCCGCAGACATCCTCGCCGGCGGCCTTCAACGCCTTGGCCTTCGCATCGACGGCCAGCGTGGGGGATGGGGTGATGTTTCGTGCCCAGGAGGAAAGCGGCCGCGGTGTGGCATTCATGAGAAAACGGCGACCACTAAAGGGTCGCGAATCCCAAAGGCAAGCCGCCGGTCGCGCTGCGGCGATTCCGCCGCACCGCCGGCGGCCGCGGACTAGGCGCGCTTCTTTCCCCGGCGTTTTCCAGTGGCGGCCCTCCGGGCCAGCCGCCCGTCGCCGTCGGGCACCAGCGCCTCCAGCGCGGCCCGCAACAGCTCCCCCGCGCTCACCCGCTTGCGCCGTGCATGCTGAAAGAGCACCCGCTTCTGCGCCGAGGACAAACGCACGGAGATCTGCAGTTGTTCCCGGGGCGCGGTCTGGAATCCGGCGAAATCGAAGCGTTCGACCGCCTGGCGCACCACATCGCTCACCGATTTCAGCTGCAGCCGCCCGCGGCAGACGTGGATTCGCTCGACCAGCGAACGCGGGAGTTCAAAGGTCAGGGGCGTCGGGGTAAGGGTACGTGAGGCAGCCATGCGCGAGAGAGTCAAATCCGACGGGCTCCTCGCCCGCGGCCAAATAACAATTCGCGCCCTCCGGGGAGCGCAACGAAAATCTTGCGGGAGTTCGAGGTTGACTCGGCAGGGAGCGGGTCGATTTTCACGTTCCCGGCGCGCCCGCGGCAAAAACCCCATGGCCAGAGTCGTCATCGAGAATCTGCTTAAGCTTTATCCCGAGAAGGATGGTCCGGGCGTGCGGGCGGTGAACAACCTCAACCTCACCATCGAGGACCGCGAATTCGTGGTGCTGGTGGGGCCGTCCGGCTGCGGCAAGTCCACCACCCTGCGCATGATCGCGGGCCTGGAGGAAATCAGCGGCGGGCAGATCGCCATCGACGGCCGGGTGGTCAACGACGTCGCGCCGAAGGACCGCGATATCGCCATGGTCTTCCAGAACTACGCGCTGTATCCGCACATGACGGTCTACGACAACATGGCGTTCGGCCTGAAGCTGCGCCGTCTGCCCAAGGCGGAGATCGCCGCGCGGGTCCGGGAGGCGGCGGCCATGCTCGGGCTTGAGCCGTACCTGCAGCGCAAACCCAAGGCCCTCTCCGGCGGCCAGCGCCAGCGCGTGGCAGTCGGCCCCGCCATCGTACGCAAGCCGAAGGTGTTTCTGTTCGACGAGCCGTTGTCCAATCTCGACGCCAAGATGCGGGTCTCCACCCGCACCGAGATCTCCAAGCTCCACGCCCGTCTGGGGGCGACCATGATCTACGTGACGCACGACCAGGTGGAGGCGATGACGATGGGCGACCGGATCTGCGTCATGAAGGACGGCAATGCCATGCAGGTGGCCGAGCCCCTCACCCTTTATCATCGGCCGGAAAACCTGTTCGTCGCGGGCTTCATCGGCAGTCCGCCCATGAATTTCTTCCGCGGTACCATCCAGGCTGAAGGCGCCCGGCAGTGGTTCGTCGAGGCCAACGACCGCGGCACTTCGGTGCGGCTTCAGCTTGGCGAATCGCTGGCACGGCGGGCGGCCGGACGCGCCGACCGATCCCTGATTCTGGGCATCCGCCCGGAGGACGTCCGCGATGAAGCGCCGGGAGAGCCGATGGACGCGTCCCGGACCGCGGAGGTCACCATCGAGGTGGTCGAGCCGATGGGAGCGGAGACGTACCTCTACCTCCACACCGGAGCCACGGCGTTCGTGGCCCGCGTGCGGGCTACCGACCGTTTTGAGCCCGCCCGCCGCCTGCGAGTTTGCTTCGACGTCGACAAAGCCCACCTCTTCGACCCGGAGACCGAACAGGTCCTGAAATAGCCCGGCCGCGGGCGCGCCCGCGGCCGTCACCCTCCATCCGCGAGCAGCGACCGCACCCGGGCATACGCCTCCGACGGTGTGACCACGGCGATGATGGGGGCGGCCAGCAACGCCGGCGAAATCGGGCGACCATGGGTGATGGCGATCGTGGGCACGCCGGCTGCCCGGCCGCCGGCGAAGTCCTGGTCGGAGTCGCCTACAAAGAGCGCCGCCGCCGGCCGCAAGCCCCAGCGCGCCAGGATCGTGCGCAAACCCTCCGGATCCGGCTTGTGCGACGCCAGAT